>DATEJC010000342.1:0-31256 GCA_035278345.1 Bradyrhizobium sp.
CCGCCGATGGTCACGCCATCCGATCGGCCTTATGTGCCGGGCTGTTCGAACGAGCCAGTGACCGTTCCCGGCCGCGGCGGCGATCAGACCGTCAACGTGATCAGGTGCTATTGAGCGCAGATTTCGTGGGATGGGTAAAGCGAAGCGAAACCCATCAATTTTTTGCGCGGAGAGATGATGGGTTTCGCTGGCGCTACCCATCCTGCAATTCTACGATTTTGACGCATGCGACCCGTCGAGCAGCCGCGAAATCGCGCTCATGATTTGCTCGGGCCCGAACGGTTTTGTCAGCAGCACGCTGTCGGGAACGCCAAGCACCGGCCACTCATCGGACGATCCGCCGGTGATATAGACGATCGGAAATGCCGGATCGACTTCACGCGCAGCCTGCGCCACCCGCCAGCCGTCCAGCCGACCCATCAGCTTGATGTCGGTGATCAGCGCGCTGTATTTCGAGCGGAAGGCCTTGATCAGGGTGACGGCTTCCTCGCCGGAGCCAGCAATGGCCGGCTCAAACCCGCCGTCGCGTAACGCGTCTTCGAGGATCATCTGTATATCCTGGTCATCCTCGATAACCAGGACCACAGGCGGAGCCTTCTGGTCCAATACGTCCCCCGATAGATCGCTGCGAGAAATCCTGTTGTACATTCAAAGCAGATTCGGGCAATCGTACGAAAGTGCACTAACGGGTTCCAGCGAATCTCCTGCAATTGTCAGAGAACAAAAAGGGGAGATTGCGGCCGATTATGGCGATCCAAAAAACAAAACGGAGGCCGCAGCCTCCGTTTTTTCAATTTCCGTTCGCTGGCCAGCCTTTATCCAAGCCGACCCGCGGCATGGGCGAGCAGGGTGTAGACCAGGCCCGTCTCCGACGTGAGATGGGCGCGCAGGGCCTGCGGGCCGCGCTCGTCGCGGGCGACGTCGTCGAGCAGGCGCTCGAATTCGGCGATGTAGCGGTCGACCGTCTGCTTGAAGCCGCGGTCGGCGCGGTACTTGCGGGCGACCTCGTCGAACGCCTTCTGGCCGGCCGGCGTGTACAGACGCTTTGAGAACGCCTTGCTCTCGCCGCGCTGGTAGCGGTCCCACATTTCGGCGGCGAGGTTGCGGTCCATCAGCCGGCCGATGTCGAGCGACAGCGACTCCAGCGGATTGGCCGGGCCTTGCGAGCGGCCGCGCTGCGGCTGCTGCTGGCCATTGCCATCGGTGCGGCTGAGCAGATCGGAAAGCCAGCCGTCACGTCCACCATCGGTGTTGGCGGGCGAGACCGGCGGCGCCTCGGTGCGGCGCGCCGTCTGCGGCATCCCGAGATCCGGCGGGGGCAGGGTGGAGGCGCTGCCGCGGCCACCACCGCCGGCGGCAGCAACCATGGCAGGTTCTTCCTGACGCACGCTGGCGCGGCCCTGGGTCACCACGTCGAGGCCGCGGCCGTGATGGGCGACGATGCGGTTGAGTTCGGCGAGCGCCTCGATCTGGTCGACGATCACCTTGCGCATCTGCGCGGTGCTCTCGGCGGCCTCCTGCGGCATTTCGAGAACGCCGCGGCGCAGTTCGTTGCGGGTCGCCTCGAGCTCGTTGTGCATCTCGGAAGCCATCTGCTTCATCGCCTGCACCATCGCCGAGAACTTCTCGGTCGACTCCTTGAACATCGAGTCGGTCTCGTGGTTGCTCTGCTGATAAAGCTCGTTCATGGCATCGAGCGTCTGCTGGCGCTCGTTCTCGGCGGCGGCACGCACCGCCTCGAACTGGCGGCTGATCGCAGCCGAGCCTGCGCCAGCGGTCTCCGCCACGACGCGAGCGATGTCGCGGGCGCGCTCTTCGGCGGCGGCGAGCGATTCATCGAGCAGGCTCGTGAAGCGCGACAGGCGCTGGTCGAGATCCGCGGTGCGCAGGTCAATGGTAGTGACCAGCGATTCCAGCGTCGACTTGCGCTCGGCAACCGAATTCGAGGTCGAGCGGTTGGCTTGCTCGACGACGGCCGCGGCCTCCACGAGGGCCTTGCCGTGGCTGTCGAACTGGCTCGACAACGAGTTGAGGTCGAGCAGCGCCTTCGCGGTCTTGTCGTTGAAGACCGAGAGCTGGTCTTCCAGCGTCTGCGTTGCCACGCCGTTGCGGGTTGTGACGTCGTTCATCGCGGAGACGAAGTCGGCAACGCGCGTAACCAGCGCTCGCTCCAGCGAGTTGAGGTTGTCCTGGGCGCCGGTGAGCACTTCCTGCAGCAGGATGTTGCCCTCGCGCAAGCGCTCGAACAGCGCCACCGTGTCGGTGCGCAGGATCTTGCTGGTCTCCTGCATTTCGGTGACGGCCGCAATCGAGACCTGGCGCGACTGGTCGATCGCCGCGCGCGAGGCCTGCTCCAGCTCCTTCAGCGACTTGCCGACCGCGCCGGTGGCGAGTTCGCCCGCAGAGGTGATGGAACGCGACACGTCGGAGCCATGCGCGCTCATCGACTGGGCGAATGCCTGGCTGCGCGTCTCGATCGCCTTGAGCGAGTCGGCGGTGACGCGGTCGATCTCGGTCGAGAGCTGGCTGGTCTTGGCGGTGAGCGCCTCGACCAGTGCGCCGCGGCGGCCGTCGATCATTTGCGACAGGCGGTCGCTGGTCTGAGTGACGTAGGTGACGATCTCGTCTGTCTTGCCGGTCATGGTCGAGCCGAAGCCCGAGGAGGCGGCGAGCACGGAGCGCTCAACGTCGGCGGAGGTCGACTTGATCTTGGCGGCGACCTCGTTCGAGGCGGCAACCAGCGCGTTCTGCGCGTTGGTGGCGCTGGTCTGGATCGCGCCTTGCGCGGCGCTGGCCGCGCTCTGGATGGTGTCGGTGGAGCTTGCGGCGACGGCCGCCAGCGACCGCTCGATCTCGCTGGAGATGGCGCGAATGTTGCCGGCGTGTTCGGCCGAGGCCGACGCGAACAGACCCTGCGCCTCGCGCGCGTTGCCGAGGATGGCGGCCGCGGTGTCGGCGCCGACGGTGGTGAGCGTGCGCTCGACATCGGCTGCCAGCGACTTGACCTGTTTGGCGGCTTCCGCCGAGGCGTTGATCAGGGTGCTCTGCGCCTCGCGCGCGCCGGCCGTGACGGATTCGGCGGTGGCACTGCCTGCCATCGACAGCGTGCGCTCCACGTCGGCGGAGAGCGCCTTCACCTGGCTGGCGGCTTCGGTCGACGCGCTGACCAGCGTGCTCTGAGCCTCGCGGGCACCCGACAGCACGGAGGCGGCGGTGGCGCTGCCGGCGGCGGAGAGCGTTCGCTCGACGTCGGCGGCGAGCGACTTGATCTGGCCGGCAGCATCTGAAGATGCTGAGACCAGCGTGGTCTGCGCCTCGCGCGCGGAGGCGAGGATGGAGGTGGCAGCACCGGCGCCGACTGCAGTCAGCGAGGCCTCAACTTCCGCGGAGGTCAGCTTGAGCTGGGCGCCGACATCGGAGGAGACGCCGAGCAACGCCTGCTGCGCGGCGCGCGCGCCGGTCTGGATGGTCTCTGACGTGTTGACGACAAGGTTGGTGAGCGAACGCTCGGCGTCCTCGACATGCGACTTGATGCCGGAGGAGAGCATTTCCGCACGCGACATCAGATCCTCGCTGGCCTGGCGGCCCGAGCTTTCGATGCGGCCGGCCACAGCCTCGACGCGCGAGCCGAGCAGGTCTTCGAACTGCGCGACGCGGGTATCGATGTCGGAGGCAATGAGGCCGACGCGGGTCTCGATGCCCTGATGGATTTCCTGGAAGCGCGCCTGGATGGTGTCGGTCAGATGCGAGCTGCGGCCGTTGATGGTGTCGGTGACCGCGGTGATGCGCTGGTCGACCGCCTGCACCGCCTGCTGAGTGCCTTCGGTGAGCGAGGAGGTGAGGTGGCTCAGTCGCGAATCGATCGAATGGATCGTCTGCGCCGCGCCATCGGTCAGCGTGTTGGCGAGCGAGGACAGTCGCGAGTCGATCGTCTCGGTCACGGACTTGGCGCGGGTGTCGAAATTCACTTCGAGCGACTTGAGGCGGTTGTCGATAGAAGCGTCGAACGTGCTGATCCGGCCGAGCAGCGAGGAGTCGAAGTTCTTGATCTTGTCGTCGAGCGAGGTGTCGAGCGTCGCGACGCGGTTGCCGAGAGTGGTCTCGAACTGCAGCAGCCGCTGGTCGAGCGAAGCGGTGATCTGGCCGCCATTTGAGGTGAGGCGGGTGTCGAAATTCTCGACATAATTCTTCAGGTTCTCGGAGATCTCGTGGGTGCGCTGGCCGAGGCGCTCGACGATGTCGCCGCCGAAGGTCTTCACCGTACGGTCGAATTCGGAGATGTGGCGGGTGATCAGCGCGCCGAGCGTGCCGCTGTCGCGGGCAAACTTCTCCGCAAGCTCCGAACCCTGGTTCTTCACGAGGTCGTCGAACGCGCTCATCTGCAGCGACAGCGAGTCGTGCGCGGTTTCGGTCTGGCTCACCACCTTGGCGACCAGCGAGTTGACGGTGACGTCGAGCGCATCGCTCGCCTTGTCGCCGGAAGTGAGGATGCGGCTGGCAAGCTTGTTGCCGGCTTCGTCGATCTTGTTGACGAGATCACCCGAGCGCAACTCGAGCTCGAGCAGCAGCGAGTCGGAGGAGTTCTTCAGGGAATCGTGGACCTGCTCGGTGCGATC
The DNA here is from genome assembly GCA_035278345.1 of Bradyrhizobium sp. Lineage (GTDB taxonomy): Bacteria > Pseudomonadota > Alphaproteobacteria > Rhizobiales > Xanthobacteraceae > Bradyrhizobium. The sequence goes on from DATEJC010000342.1 coordinate 4,617, forward strand.
CGAAATGCCGTCGACGATGGTCGCAGAACGGCTCTCGAACTCGGCGGTGATGCGGTCGATGCGCTCGTTCAGCATCTCGTGGACGCGGTCGGCGAGATCGACGAACTCGTCATGCACGTGGCCGGTCTTGAAGTTGAGGCTGGTGGTCAGCCGCTCGGAGGCGTCGAGCACGGCGCGCGTGGTCTCGGCCGAGGCTTCCTCGAGGCGGTCGAGCAGGTCGCCGCCGCGCTCGCCGAGCGCGAGGATCATGTTGTCGCCGGCATGCGAGAGGGCGCCGGTGATATGGGCGCCGCGCTCTTCCAGCGCGCCGGTGATGCTCTTGGCGACCTCGTCGACGCGCGAGGCGATGGCGTCGGAAATCAGCGCGATGTCGTGGCGCAGGTCGATCTGCACGCCGGAAATGGCGCTGCGCACCTGCTCGGCCTGGCCGACCAGGTTGTCGCGCTGATGGGCGATGTCCTGCAACAGCGCGCGGATGCGCACTTCGTTGTCGGAATAGGCGCGCTCCAGCGCTGCGACTTCGTTGGCGACGAGCGTCTCGAGCTCGCCCGCGCGTGCGATGGCGCGCTCGATGCCGTCGCCCATGGCGGCAACTTCGCGGCGGATCGCTTGTCCCACGGTGACCATGGAATCGCTCGCGGCGCCTTCAGGCTCGGAGAAGCGGATCGCGACCTGCGCCATCGCCTGCGCGATCATGCGCATTTCCTGGCCGCGCCAGGCAAGGCTGGCGAGGAAATAAATCAGCAGCACGGGTGCGAAGAACAGCGCGGCGATGCCGCCCAGCACAAGCACGCCGCCGCTCTGGCCGATTGCAGCCTGCAACGAGCCGAGGAAGCTGACGGTGAGCAGCGCACAGCCGACAAGCCAGATGGCGGCGAAAATCGTCGCAAGCGTGTAGACGCTGCGGGCAGGGCGGCCCTTCTGCAGCGACTGCAGCAGCTGGCCAATGGTCTCGCGATCGTCGTTGGCGGCGCGGCGCGGCGCGCGCGGCTCCTCGATCGGTTCGAACATCGGACGATCGGCAGCGCTGGGACGGGGCTCGAAGGCAGGCTCGTAAGACGGCGCGGCGGCGGGCATCACCGGCGGAGGAGGCGGCATATCGAGTTCAGCGGGCGCCGCTTTGCGGCTCGTATCCGGATTGGGCTCGCTGATGTTGAGGGCCTCCTGAATGGCAGAAAGCGCAACTTCTGTCGGGTCTTTCGCCTTTTTCGGATTGTTCGCCATGGTCAGCCTGCCCTCTAACAATACGCATCCGGCGCACCTGCAATCGTCCCCTCGCGAGGCGGCCGGAAAAAACATGCCCATTCAGCGGAGCAAAATCGCGCGAAGCGCGCGCGGTTTTCCGCTTCATCCGACAAACATCCTATTGGTTGAGCGATGCGAATGAAATGGCCGCGATTAAGACAATCTTAATCATCGTTAACAGGTTTGCTTCCTAAGATACTAATAGTCCTCAGAATTCTTGCGGGAACCGGGCGAATGGGGCGGTTGGTCGGCTGAAACAAGGCGGATTTGTGTCAAGTCCGCCAAACGTTCCGTTAACCAATTCCGTGATTGGCTGAGGACTTGAGTGCGCGGCCAAGCCCTAGCTGCGGCGAGAAGTGGATCAAGCCATGCCGCTTCACCTCGAACGGATCAACTGGATGTCTTCGCCGCCGCTCGCACCTGATGACGGGCCGCTCGACTTCGAGCATCTTTCGCGCATGACGCTGGGCGATCCGGCCCTCGAATTCGAGGTGCTGACGATGTTCGTGGCGCAATCGGCAAGCTTGCTCGACCAGCTAACCGCCCTGCCGCCGGAGGCAGCCAGCCTGGCGCACACGCTGAAGGGTTCGGCGCGGGCGGTCGGTGCATTTGCGGTTGCCGAGGCCGCAAGCCGGCTGGAGGCGGCGATTGGCGAGCGGGGCGATACCAGCGCTGCGCTGGGGGGACTTCGCGACGCGGTGAGCGAGGCGCAGGGCGCCATCGAGACCTTCCTAAGCCGCAGTTGATGGACGCAAAATCCGGTCGAAAACGAATGGTCTGTCCTGCGGCCAAGCGCTGGTATTGGCTGGTTTGACCCGTTATAGGACTGCCGGAACCCTTTCCATCCGCACTTTCCGTCAGCACGAGTGACCATGGCCAAAATCCACTATGTCGACCACACCGGCGAAACCCGGACCGTTGAAGTTGAGAACGGCGCGACCGTGATGGAAGGCGCGATCCGCAACGCCATTCCGGGCATCGAAGCCGAGTGCGGCGGCGCCTGCGCATGCGCGACCTGCCATGTCTATGTCGACGATGCCTGGCGCGAGAAGACCGGTTCGCCTTCGCCGATGGAAGAGGACATGCTGGATTTCGGTTTCGACGTGCGGCCGAATTCGCGGCTGTCCTGCCAGATCAAGGTGAGCGACGAACTCGACGGCCTCGTCGTCTCCACGCCCGAGCGGCAGGCCTGACGGCAGCCTCGCTTCTGCATTAAGTGATCGCGCGGCGTCGGCGGTCGCCGCGAGCGCTTCATTGTCCGTCGTATCCCCGCCTGAGCCAGCGCTGGAAATTTGCCTTGATCGCCGGTGTCAGCGGCGCCGGCTTGCGCGTCACCTCATCGACCAGGACGTTGACCGCACGCGCCGAAGCCACGCATTTGCCTTCGGAGAATACCACCTGGTCAAAGCTTACGGAGGTGCGTCCGATCTTGGCGACGCCAAGCCCCAGCTCGATCTTGCCGGGCCAGTGCAGCTCGGCGCGGAAGTTGATGTCGAGCCGCACCATGACCCAACCGAAGCCCTCGGGCGACAGCCCGTTGGCGCGGTCCTTCATCAGCATGACCCGGCTGGTCTCGAAATAGCTGGCATAGCTCGCATTGTTGACGTGCTGGTTCGGGTCGAGGTCACCAAAGCGGACATTGTCCGACAGGCGGTAGGGAAAATCCTCCAGGCGGGGCTCCGCCTCGGCGCGGACGGGGGCGTTCACGGCTCAACCTCTCCGAAAATCTCAAGTCTCCATACACCCGACTTGTTGAGTTGCCGCAAGGGGTTGCACTGCAGGGCTCATATTATCGCTTTCCTGTTCCCTCAGCCTTGGCTAGGAAGACAGCGCCCCCATCTTCCGCGTGGACCCCTGAAGTCCTGCGGTTCAACCGAAAAAGTAGCGACATGAGCGAAGTGATCAAAACCGATGTGCTGATTATTGGCGCAGGTCCCTGCGGACTGTTCGCCGTGTTCGAACTGGGCTTGTTGGACATGAAGGCGCATCTGGTCGACATCCTCGACAAGATCGGAGGGCAATGCGCGGAGCTCTATCCGGAAAAACCGATCTACGACATTCCCGGCATTCCCATGGTCACCGGCCAGGGCATCACCGACGCGCTGATGGAGCAGATCAAGCCGTTTCACCCGACCTTCCATCTCAACGAGATGGTGGAGACGATTGAGAAGATTGGCGATCCGCTGTTTCGCGTGAAGACCGATGCCGGCAAGGAGTTCGAGGCCAAGGTCGTGGTGATCTCCGCGGGCGGCGGCTCGTTCCAGCCGAAGCGGCCACCGGTGCCGGGCATCGAAGCCTATGAGGGCACCTCGGTGTTTTATGCCGTGCGCAAGATGGAACAGTTCCGCGACAGGAACGTGCTGATCGTCGGCGGCGGCGATTCCGCGCTCGACTGGACGCTCAATCTGCATCCCGTCGCCAAGCGCATCACGCTGCTCCACCGTCGCGACGACTTCCGCGCCGCGCCGCACAGCGTCGAGCAGATGCGCGCGCTGGTGGCCTCCGGCAAGATGGATCTGAAGATCGGCCAGGTCACCGGCCTGGAGGGCGCGAACGGCAAGCTCGCCGGCGCGCATGTGAAGGGCAATGACAATGCGATGAGCAAGGTCGATTGCGACACCATGCTGCCGTTCTTCGGGCTCACCATGAAACTCGGGCCGGTCGCGAACTGGGGCGTTGCGCTCGACAACAATCTCGTTCCGGTCGACACCGCCGCGTTCGAAACCAACATTCCCGGCATCTTCGCCATCGGCGACATCAACACCTATCCGGGCAAGCTGAAGCTGATCCTCTCAGGCTTCCACGAAGGCGCGCTGATGGCGCAGAAGGCGCACCGCTACGTCTATCCGGACAAGCGCCTGGTGTTCCAGTACACGACTTCGTCCTCGAGCCTGCAGAAGAAGCTCGGAGTCAACTGATTGAAGCGGGAATATGGCTGCAAGGTGCGTGGGAACGCGCCGCGGCCTGCCATCCGCACTGGAACCGTCCGCCAAATGGCCGTAGTCTGCGGCCATTAATTTGTCGATTGATCAAGGTGATGACAATGCGGAATGCGCGGCCCCTCTTTCTTTCGATCACCGCCGGCCTTGCGTTGGCGTTGACCGCGAGCATGCCGGCGCGCGCCGTCGAGCCCTCCGCGGTCGGACTGTGGCAGAAGATCGATAAGGGCAGGACGGTCGGCATGTTCCTGGTGATCGAGCGCAACGGCACCTTTGAAGGCGTGATCGCAAAGATGTTTCCGGAGCCCGGCGATCCGCCCAATCCGACCTGCTCGAAATGCACCGACGATCGCAAGGACATGCCGTGGCTCGGCATTCCCTTTATCCGCGACATGAAGCGCAACGGCCTGTCCTATGAAGGCGGCAATGTGCTCGATCCGCGCGACGGCAAGGTTTACAAGGCCAAGATGACGCTCAGCCCCGACGGGCAGACCCTCACCATGCGCGGCTTTATCGGCATCTCGCTGTTCGGCATGGACGAGGTATGGACGCGTCTGCCCGACAAGGAGATCGCCAATCTCGATCCCGAGATCGTTCAGAAATATCTGCCGGCACAGCAGCCAGCGGCGGTGAAGCAGCCGCCGGCCAAGAAGAGTGCCGCACCCGGCGGCGCAATGGCGCCCGCCCGTCCGCCCGGCGGCGCGATGGCGCCGCAGCGCTAGCCGCTGAGTGTTCGCCGACGACGACTACTGCTCGCGCTTTTCTTGTCGAGCAGACGCAGGCTTTTGCTCGCCGCGCTTGCTGCTGTCGCGCTCGGAGGCTGTGCGTTCCTGGCGCTTCAATTCGCGCTCGATTGTTTCGCGCGACCCCTCGGCGGGTTCCTTGTCGAAGGGATGGGGAGCTGACTTCATCATCTCAAGCCCTCTCAGGTCTTGCCGTATCGGCCGCACGCGAACGACTGCACATGCGCAACGTGCACCGCGCGCCGACGTTCCCCGGGCCGATCAGTCCCGGCGCGGAACCTGCGATGGTCGGAAACGGGGTGTTCAGCGCGTCTGCAGCGGCGCTACCGGTTGCGAGATCACCTCCGGCACGCCCGCATCGAGCTGCAGCACGGCAGCGGCCGCGGGCGCTGCGGCATCGGCCATCACGGCGTGGCCCTCGGCGCTCGGATGCACCGCGCCGCCATAGACTGCCGACAACACGCCCCAGGTTGCGTCGTGGATGTCGGTAGGCTGCATGTTGGGCGGCAACCCCTGCGGATAGGTCATCGCGGCGAAATAACTGTCATTGGCGTCGCGAACCCAGCGCGCGCGCGGCAGATAGGCGCGGTATTCACCCGGGCTGCGCCCGCACACCATCGGCTGGCTCGCGGCGGTGACCAGATCGGAATTGAAGCTCTCGCCATTGGAGGCGAAACAATCGCGATCGAATTCCGGATCGGTTGGCCCGCGCATGCAAAAGCCGTGGCCGGCGAACGCCACCTGATGCGCATCCACGAATGTCATGCGGTCGGCCTGCGGGTTGCGGCAGAGAATGCCGCCCTGGCATGTTGCAATGTTCTTGAGCTGCGGCAGGAATTCATTCTCGACAAATCCAGACACCGCGGCGAGCCGCCGTGGCTCGGCATTGAAGGAAGGATGGATTTCAAATCCGGCGCGTCCGCCGGGGCAGGGCACGCCGCCGGCGGCCAGCGTCGGATTGGCGTAGGAAGTGAAGATCACGCGCGAGAGATCGCCGACCAGCGGGCGCAGCGCCTCGCGCACCTTGGCAAAACCCTGCGGCAGGTCGCGTGCCAGCACGCTGCGGGAATCGTCGACCGTCGCCATCACGCTGCTGCGCTTGAACAGCACGCGTTCGGTCGGATAGTCGACGATGACGTCGGCGACGAGACCGGAGAAATAGATGTCGTTGGCGCCGATCGACAGTAGCACGAGGTCGAGCGTGCGTTCCGGCTGGCGGCGTTTTGCGGCTGTCAGCGCCTCGCGCAATTCGGCGATCTGGCCGTTCACGGTGCCCGAGCAGGTGGCGTTCGATCTCGATGGCGGGCATTCGCGAAAGCGCTGCGATCCGAACAGGCCCTCGGCGATGGTGGCGCCCGTGCAGGCGAGCGGCAGATAGGTCACCGCGATGTGCGGATATTGTAGGGCCAGCTGCAGCGCGGTGCGGGTCTGGTAGCTGTAGAGCGAACGATGGCAGGCCGGGTTGAACCAGTAGGCGCTCTGGCGCTGCCACACCTGCAGCGAATCCGGCGCCTCGCAGGCGCGGCCGCCCTTGTAGCCGGCGCGGCTCGGCCGGTAGTACTGCGAGGTCGCGGCGGAGAGATAGTAGCGGAAGCAGAAACCTTCGTCGGAGAGCGCGATCGGACGGTCCGGGTTTCCCTCGCCGGAGGCGATGCTGTCGCCCAGGCCCGCAATGAAGATGTCGCGCACCGCGATCTCGGTGGCGGCGCGCTGGGCGCCTTCGGCGCTGGAAACATCCACCGTGGCTGCGGTGGTGCGGCCGTAGCGGACGCGCAGGTTCACGGGCTCGGCACAGTCGAAGGTCGAGGATTGCGGTCCGTCGCCGTCGTCAAAAGTCCAGGCGCAGGTGGCGCCGACCGGCACCTGTCCGGCGAGGCGCACGGTGACGGGGTGATCGATCGGCGTGAGATAGCTTTCCTTCACATTGTCGCGGGTGCAGGGCTCGCTGACGCGGCCGTTCACGTCGATGCAGAGCCGGCCAACGGTGTTGCGCGCCCAGCTGCGGCCGTCGCTCTGCACCGACAGTATCTGTTCGGCGGCCAGCACGTTACGGCCGCGACCGGCATCGACCTGCAGCAGGAAATCGCGTTCCTCGCGGAACAGGCGGAAGCGGTTGCGGACTTCCCAGGTGATCTGCAGGGGGCCAGCGGTCTGCGCCTCGGCCCGCGAGGCCGGCAGCACGGCAGACAGGTTCATGAACAGCAGGGCGAGGGCAAGGGAACGGAGAAGAATTCTGGCCATGACGCGTTTGGACGGCACAGTTGGGGCGGAAATAAGAGAGGTTACCGCCCAATTGGCTGCTAGTTCAGGCGCAGCTTTTGACAACTTTGTGAACCTGCGCTTCGAACAAGGGAATCTTGACGATGATCGGCCCGCGGTTTGTGGGGATCGAGACGTAAATCCGCCAGTAGGCGTCCTGTGTAACGGGAAAGCGAAGATTTCGCAAAATGTCGAGCTCGTTCCTGAATTGGCCCGCAGGAAGGAGCAGGACATCTTGCGGGCTTTCATCATTGAGACGAATTTGTCCCGCCACGCCGCGGAAGCCGAACAAGTTTTCGGTCGTCGGAAGCGAGATCGTCGGCTTGCCGTCCGCATCGACGATGAGCGCCGTGAGCGACAGCTCCTTGTCGGCGCAGCGAACCTTCACATTGGCGACGACGCCGCTCTTCGTCTCCTGTATCGAGAACGCCTCCATCGTAACCTTGTCGGTCATTTCGTCGATCTTTGACAACAAGCTCCAGTCGGTCTCCCTGCGGTTGGCGTATTCGACGCCCTTGGTCTCGGCGACCGCCCGCATTGATGCCAGCTTCTCCTCAGCCAGCCGTTTCTGTTCGGCGAGCTGAGCGGCCCTTTGCCGTTCCTCATTCGCCTGCGCTTCCCGTCTTGCCTGCTCGGCTTTTCGACTGGCTTCTTCCTGGGCGCGGCGCTGCTCTTCGAGCCGCTGTTGTTCGAGCTGTCGTGCAGAAATGCTCGCCTGGACGGTTTCCTCGGCGGCTTTCAGCAGCGTTTGTAGGGCAGGATGCGCCTCGGCGAGCGTCAGCAGCATCAGGTATGTCGTGGACGGGTCCGACGCAGATGTCTGTATCATCGACCAGGAAGCACATCGCGCACCCTGCGGCGATACCGGCACGTGCCTTTGCCGCATTTCGCCTGACGGCGCGAGGTAGCTTTCGGTGCGCGTGTCCGCGCCCGGAAGATGGCAGCCCGGCGCGGCGCTAAGATAAAGCAGGCGAGCGATGACAGGAATCCGGTTGCCGCCGTCGGCGGCAATCGTCCGCAGGCAAACTTTCAGATTTTCATTGGTTACCGTCTTTGTCGCGTCATCCGGCTCGAGGGCGTAGTTGCGTCCCTGGGTGACTGAACGCAGATGATTTGCCAGCCATCTTCGTCCGAGACCTTGCCGGTCGATCTCCATCGGCACGTTGCCGTAGTCGGACGGTGCGTGCGAGAACAGCGGATGCCTTAGTTGAGCGCAAATCTCCTCGGCGCTGGCGATCCGTCCGATCACGAATGCCGGTTGCCTCTCGCCAAAGACCCGCAGCACAAACGGCGAGCCTGTCTGGCCTGACACCGCGGGATTTTGCGGCGCCGGACTTTCCGCAGCTCGCATGTCGGGTCTCGGCGCGGCGATCGTGGGTTGCGGCGGCGCGTTTGCGCCGGGTCCAGGCGGCGTGGTCTGGGGCCGCGCGTCGGCGAGCAGACGTTCGCGCTGTTCCGCGGTGAGAAATCCGGTTGCTTTTGCCTTTTCGTTGTTCTGGTACGAGCGGATCGCCTGCCGGGTGTTCTTGCCGAACTCCCCGTCCGGCCGATCGGTCAGGAAATTGCGCGAAACCAGCGCTTGCTGGATCCGTGCGCGGTCTTCCGGGCTGAGCCTGGTTTCCTCGAGCGCATCGCCGGACAACCGGCTGCGCAGCGACGTCGTGCGGTCATCGAAGGCCTTGAGGACGCAAGCCCGCTGCGCGGCCGAAAACGCAACTGCGCGCGGCGACAGCCCGCATCTGGCGTCCAGCGACGAGCGCCAGCCCTGCTGTTCAACATCGAACGCCTTCTTTTGCGTCTCATCGAATGAGCCATCGAGCGCCCATAGTGTTGCGTTGAGGCTCCAGTCCGCGCCGGCTCCCTGGGCATCAACGCAGAGGATTCGCCCGACCGGACTGAGCACGCGGTCACAGCCAAACGAGGGTCGATCGGAAATCTTCTGCGACACCGTTGCAGCCTGCGGCTTGGCCATCGTGTCGATGATGCCGCCGGGACGGACGAACTGCTCGATAATGCGCTTGGGGTCGACCTGGGCCCGGGAGGCGGTCGCAAAGCTCGACAGGACCACGGCAATGCCCGCAGCCAAAAACATCCTTCGGATCACAGAAAAGCCCCCGCGATTGCTCCCTCGAAACCCGATCAGGATAGCAACCCGCGAAAAAGCTGCCTATGTTCAAATTCATGGCCCGGCGCTTGCCTTACGGTGGCTTCGCCGGCGCGCCGTATCTGTCAGTTCTTGACCTTCCGGCCCTGCACCGGCTGCCGCACGGCGGCTGCGCCGGCGGCAGCCGCCGTGCACGCCTCATTCAGCCGCCTTCGCTCCTGCCAGGGATGCACGACGTTCAGCCAGAACTCGCGCAGGCCCATGATGGAAATCGAGATGCAGAAGGGGATCAGGAAGTAGAGGATGCGGAACACCACCAGCGTCGCCAGCAATTGCTCCTTGCCGAACTGCGGCAAAGCCACCAGCATCGCGGCGTCGAATACGCCGATGCTGCCGGGCGCGTGGCTGGCAAAGCCAAGCAGCGTCGCCAGGATGAAGACCACCGCGAGCGAAATAAAATCGATGTCGGGCTGCATCGGCATCAACAGATACATCGCGAGCGCACAGAAACCGAGATCGACCACGCCGATCAGGATCTGCAGCAGCGTGAGCCGCGCCGAGGGCAGCACCACCTTCCAGCCGTTCTGCCCGAGCTGGCGGCGCGTGTCGCCGGTCACGAGCCAGACCAGATAGGAGGCGATGCCGGCAAGGCAGCCGATGCCGATCAGCCGGTTCATCTCGTCCGGCAACAGGTCCATGGCGGAGGCCGCCCAGGGGTGCCAGCTCATGCCGACGCCGAGCACGAAGAGATTGCCGAGCCAGAAGGTCAGGCCGGAGAGGAAGCAGATTTTTGCGACGTCGATCGCGGTCAAGCCATAGTCCGAGTAGATGCGGAAGCGAATGGCGCCGCCGGTGAAGACGGTGGCGCCGATATTGTGGCCGATGGTGTAGCTCGTGAAGCTGGAAAGTGCGGCGATGCGGTAGGGCACGTGGTTGCGGCCAATCGTGCGCAGCGCGAAAAAATCATAGAAGGTCAGCGTGCAGAAGGCGCCGACCACGCAGAGCGCGGCAAGCGCGATGCGATGCGGCGCGATCTCGGTGAGCGCCGTCAGCACGACGAATGTATCGACGCCCTTCAGCGTGCGCACCAGGTGCGTGATCGCGAGCGCAATGATGAGCAGGCTCAAGGCGATGCCGAGCCGCTTCCAGCCGATCTTTTCCTTGAAGCCACGCTTGAGCGTGGTCAGCAGTCGATACATTCATCCTCCCGGCGGGGGCGGCAGTTTGCAAAGCCTGTCACGAGATGACGGGCAACAGAGGTTCGCACCGTAATGCGGAGAGCCATAAGGCAAAACCGGGGCTTTGTGCAGTCCTTGACAAGCCCCGTATTCAACCTTCCTGCGCCACCGTTGTCACACTACGTACATAAGCATTAACGCAGGGAAGTCGAATCGGGTCGTTGCGGCGGGTCAAACTTCCGCATCGGCCGCTGTTCCCGACGGTTTCGCGCGCCATTCATCCTGCGTTCAGGAACATCCGCGCGTTCCCCCGGTTAGCTCGTCTCAGCAATCGAACGCGACGGACTCGCGCGGGTTTTGCCCGCGAGACGGAAAGTTATGCGTTCCCCGATCAAGAGGAATTCGAGATGGGACTGTTCACCAAGGACATCAAGACCATGAACGACCTGTTCGTGCACCAGTTGCAGGACATCTACTACGCCGAGAACCAGCTCGTGAAGGCGCTGCCGACCATGGCCGAGAAGGCGAGCGATCCGCAGCTCAAGCAGGGTTTTTTGACGCATCTGGAGGAAACGCGCCAGCACGTCACGCGTCTCGAGCAGGTATTCAAGATGCACGGCGCCGAAATCAAGGCAGTCGACTGCCCGGCGATTGACGGCATCATCGAGGAAGCTGATGACACAGCGAGTGAAGTCGAGGACAAGGCCGTGCTCGATGCCGCACTGATCAATGCGGCGCAGGCCGCCGAGCATTACGAGATCACGCGCTACGGCAGCTTGATCGCCTGGGCCAAGCAACTTGGCCGCAACGACTGTGCCAGCATCCTGCAGAAGACGCTCGATGAGGAAAAGGCGACAGACAAGAAGCTGACCACGCTCGCCGAGAGCAAGATCAATCTGCGCGCGGCGAGCTAGCTGGATGTTTCGCGTCGTTGCAAGCCGCGCGGTTTTTTCCGCGCGGTTTTTCTTATGCCTTGCGCAGCGCGAAATAGGCGCCGCAGAACGCCATCACGGCACCGAGCAACAGCGCGGCGAGGCCGGCGAGCACGCCGGACACCGTCGGCAAGGGGCTCGGCGCGGAGGCGGCCTGGCCGGCGCCGGCCAGCACCAGCACGCCGATCGCGATGAGGAACTGGCGCATGCGCTGCGGGATCTGCCCCGACACCGCGCTGTCCATCAGTGTTGCCGTGAAGTAGCCGCCGGAGAAACCGACGGTGGCGATCAGCCACCAGGCGATCGCGGCGCCCGCCGGCATGAAGTCGCGCGTGTCACTTCGCCACAGGCCGCCGAGGTCGAGGCCATAGCGCGCGCCCAGCATGTGGACGGCCAGCGCCAGCAGCACTCCTGTGATCATCGCGCCCGCGAGGATCAAGCGGCGCGGAAAATAAGTCGTTTCGGCCATGCTTCGCTTGTAGGATAAGCAGGGCGCGCTGCGCAAGGTTTGTCTCCCCACGCGGTTCAGGAGAAGGTGCGACGATGATGATCGGGCTGTTGGCGTTGACGGTCGCCGCGGTGTTCACGGGAGCCGCGCTCTACGTCAACGTCGCCGAGCAGCCGGCGCGGTTGGTGCTCGATGACCAGGCGCTGCTTGCCGAGTGGAAGCCGGCGTATCGCCGCGGCGCTGCCATGCAGGCCAGTCTGGCCTTAGTTGGATTCGTGCTCGGTCTTGCAGCCTGGTGGCAGGCGCCGCGTGCTGGCTTCCTGATCGGCGCGGCCGCGATGATTGCGCCATGGCCGTGGACGCTGCTGGTGATCAAGCCGGTAAATGATCGTTTGCTCGCGACTGCGCCGGAAGAGGCCGGACCGGCGTCCCGCGCGCTGGTTGTGAAGTGGGGCGGCCTGCATTCGGTGCGCACTGTGTTCGGCGCAATCGCCACGATGGCCTTCCTAAGCGCCCTGTGGACGCGCTAGAAGCCGATCATGCCAACCGACCTGAAACAGCCACCCGACGATGCGGACGACGATGATCGCCCTGGCCTCCGCTACGCCTACAAGGCCTCGCTGATCGGATCGGCGCACCTGTTCGAGCTGACCGACAAGGGCCTGTCCTGGAAGATATCCGGACGCTCGGGCGTGTGGTCCTATCGCGATATCGCCAGCGTCAACCTGTCGTTCCGGCCAACCTCGATGCAGGCGCATCGCTTTCGCGCCGATATCAGGCACAAGGACGGTGGACGCATCCGGATCGCGTCGACGAACTGGCAGACCGTGTCGCTGATGACGCCACAGGACACCGGCTACCGCGCCTTCATCGAAGGCCTGCATGCGCGCATGGCAGCAGCCGGAAGCAAGGCAACACTAACCGGCGGACTGCCGAAGGGCATCTACGCGGCCGCGCTTGTTTTCGTCGGCTTGCTGGCCGTCGCCATGGTCGGGCTGTTCGTGCGCGCCGTGATGACGGGCGAACACGCCGGCGCCCTTTTTCTCGTCGCCTTCGCGCTGCTGTTCAACTGGCAGATCGGCGGCTTCGTCCGCCGCAACAGGCCGATCACCTACGCGGTCGATCACGTGCCGGAAGCATTGCTGCCGTAATCCAGCGACATCAAATGTGACTTCGCGCTTTTCGTAACAGGCGGCATCGTGCCGTTTGGGCGAGGGGAGAGTCGTGGGACAGGATCGAAGCGATCGCACACCCGGCGCGGCGGAGATTGCCGCCATCAATGCCACGCATTTTGCGGACACGGCCCTCAGGCCTGCCGATCTGCTCTTCGTGTTCGGTACGCGCGGGGATGCTGATCTGCGCGCGGAAAAGGCCTGCGAACTGTGGCGCGCGGGGCTTTGCCGCTGGGCCATCGTCAGCGGCGGCGTAACGCCGGGCTCGGATGTTTCCGAATGCGAGATCATCAGGGGAGCGATGGTCGCGCGCGGCATGCCTGCCGAAAAAATCCTCGAGGAGCACCGCGCGATGAACACGGGCGAGAATGTCATCTTCTCGCTGCCGGTGATCGACGCGGCGCTGGGTCTGGGTAACATCCGCAGCGTGATCTGTCTCGGTAATACCTGGACGGCGCGGCGCTATGCGATGACGCTGCACCGGCATTGGCCGGAGGTGGAAAAGATGCTGGTGACGATCGACAGTTTCGCGACGCCACGTGCGCTCTGGCATACCGATCCGGAATTCCGCCGCCGCGTGCTGCGCGAATGGGACAAGATCGAGCCCTACAGGGCGCGCGGTTTCATTGCCGAATGGCCGTGAGTGCGGGAATGTTTCTCGATTTGACGCGTTTCCTTCACGCGAACCGGTATCCACTTCGCTGAAAATGCTTTAGCGCATTCACTCCGTCGAGTCGAAATCGTCCTGCTGCGTGCGCAGGATGTCGGCGAGCGTGCGCAGCGCGAAATCGAGTTGGTCGATCGTGGGCGCGGCGAGCGCGAGCCGCACCGCGTTGGGCGCATGGCCCGGCGTGATGGCGAATGTCGTCGATGGCGTCAGCGCGATGTCACGGCGCGCGGCGGCGGCGACAAAAGTCTGCGAGCGCCAGTGATGCGGTAGCGACAGCCACAGATGATAGGACTTTTTGTCGGCCTGAATCTCGAAGCCGGCGAGACGCTCGGTCGCCATCTGCTGGCGGCGCTGCGCGTCGGCGCGCTTCAGCCGGATCAGTTCCGCCGCTGTGCCGTCGCCCATCAGGCGCTGTCCGGCGGCGAAGGAATAGCCCGACGCGGTCCAGCCGCCGGAGCGGATCGAGTTCAAAATGCCTTCGCGCAGGCGAGGGGGCGCGACGATGAAACCGAGCGCAAGGCCCGGAGCTACTTTCTTCGACAGCGAATCCAGCACCACGCAGCGGTCCGGCGCCAGTGCGGCCATCGGCGCCTCGTCGGACAGGAAGCCGTAGACGCTGTCCTCGATCACGGTGAGGTCGAGCTTCTCCACCACGCGGAGCAGATCGGCGCGGCGCGCGGCCGGCATGGTCATGCCGAGCGGATTCTGGATGGTTGGCTGGATGTAGAGCGCGGACAGATGCGCCTCGCGGTGCGCCTTCTGCACGGCGTCCGGCCGCACGCCCTGCGCGTCCATGGCGAGCGGCACCAGGGTGATGCCGAGCCGGGCGGCGATGCCCTTGATGAAGGGGTAGGTCAGCGCCTCGACGCCGCAGCGGCCGCCGGCGGGCACCAGTGCCGAGAGCACCGCGGCAATGCACTGACGCCCGTTGGCGGTGAAGGCAAATTGCTCCGAGTTGGGCGTCCAGCCCGGGCGGGCCATGAAATGCGCCGCGATATTGCGCGTCGCCTGCGTGCCACCGCTCGAGCCCTGGCGCTGCGCGATATCGAGCGCCTCGGCGCGCTCGAGCCCGGCTAGGCTTTTGGCGATCATCGCCGCTTGCGTCGGCAGCATCGGATAGTTGATTTCCATGTCGATGCGCGCGCCGCGCGGCTCGAGCGGGGCCAGCGCCATCGGCTGTCGCGATTCGCCCGAAACAAAGGTGCCGCGGCCAACTTCGCCAATGACGAGCCCGCGCCGTAACAATTCCGTGTAGACGCGGCTGGCGGTGGAGGCGGCAATCTTTCGCTCATAGGCGAAAGTCCGCTGCGGCGGCAGGCGATCGCCTGGTTTCAGGGCGCCGCCCGCGATATCGGCAGCAACCGCGTCGGCAAGCCGGATGTATTCGAATCTCGACATTATTGCACCGAGAGCAATGTTTTCCTTGCACCGATACAATTACTGGATCATCAAGGGTTCCACAAGCCCGAGATTGCACCGAGGAGGCGAGAGCAATCCGAGAACAAGGCGCGAGCGCTTTTCGGGCGTCCGCGTCAACGGCGGTGCTTGGCCGCTGCATCACGACTGGAGACTAGAAATGACCGCGATCTACACGACTGCACAAACCGCTCCCGCAACCGCCTTTGGCGGTTTCACCCGTACGCTTGGCAACTGGGCCGACGGCCTTGCCGCGTATTGGGTACGCCGGGAGGCGCTGAAAGCGTTGCGGGCGATGAATGATCGTGAGCTGCGCGACATCGGCATTCACCGCAGCCATATCGAGGACGCGGTGTGGGGCAAGTCCAATCCGGAACTCGGCCGGATGCGCTGACAGCGCGCGCGATTGATGAGCGGGATGACGTGTCGTCATCCCGTTTTCAGTGCCTTACCACCAGCACCGAGCATTTGGCGTAACGCACGACATGGCCGGCGTTTGAGCCGAGGAAATAGGTTCGCATCGCCGGCCGGTGCGAGGTCATCACGATCAGGTCGGCGTTCATGGCGGCCGCTTCTTCCAGGATCTCGTGATAGATGCCGCCCTGCCGCACCACATAGGAAATCCGCGGCGCGTCGATGCCGGATTCGCGGGCGACGATGGAGAGTGCCTCTTCCGAAGTCTGACGCTGCTGGCTGTCGAAATCGGCCGGCACATATTCGGCCAGCATCACCGGCGTCATCGGCAGAACGTTGAGGATGCGCACCGATCCGCTCAGCGCCTGCGACAAGGTCGCCGCGGTGGCGATCGCGGGTCTTGCGAGATCCGTGTCGGCCAGATCGATCGGCACGAGAATCGATTTGAACATCTGCGCCTCCCACCTTTCTCGCTCAGCCTAGCACGGGGTCCTGAGACCGTTAATCCTTCGACATCTGCCGCAATCGTTTCGGACTGACGAACAGCATCAGCTTGCCGCGGCGGAATGCCACGTCGGTCCAGTCATCGGTGTCGAAGTCGAGAATGGCCAGACCCGAGGTCGGCAAATTGTCGTCCAGCGCCTTGCGCGCCGCCTTGTCGCCATGGCCTGCGAGCATCAGCGCCAGCTCATGCATGCCCGGATTGTGCCCGACCAGCATCAGCCGTTTGGGATCGGAGGCAGACGCCATTCGCACCATCTTCAGAAGTTGCGCCGGCTCGGCGCCATAGAGCTCGTCGACCGTTTCAACCTCCGGAGCGGGCACGCGATCCTTCATCTCCTCCCAGACGAGATCCCAGGTCTGCTTTGCGCGAACGGCGCTGGACACCAGCACGAGGTTGGGGAAGGGCGGATTGCGGGCGATCCAGTGGCCGATCTCGCCGGCATCGCTGCGTCCGCGGTCGTCGAGACGACGGTCATGGTCCCGCCCGGAAGGCGCGTCAGTCTCGGTCTTGGCATGACGGAGCAGCATCAAACGGCGCATGGGCGCATTCTCGATTCGTCCCGATGGAGCGGATTACAGCATGGTCCGCGAAAGTGGGAACCGGTTTTCCGGTCAGGATCATGCTCTATTATACAAGCCAGCCCTCAGGACAAGGTGACAAGCGCCGCATCGTCAGTCTAAGAAAATGCCATGAGTGGGACTTCCACAAGTATGACCGACGGTCATGACGCCGCAGCGCAGCAGCGCTTGCGGCTGTCGTTCGACCTCGACGTCGATATCGCCATCGTCGGTGCGGGACTTGCCGGGCTGACGGTGGCGCTGGAAGCGGCAAGGCTCGGCGCCAGCATCGCGGTGCTGGAAGGACGCCACGTTGGCTGGGGCGCGTCCGGCCATCATCTCGGCACTGTCATGCCCGGTTTCGGCCTGCCAGTGGCCGATCTGATCGAGCGCGTCGGCCTTGAGGATGCGCAGGAGCTGTGGGCGCTGTCGAAGGAGGGCGCCGATCACGTCCGCGCCACGGCGAGCGAGGAAGCCATGCCCGGCATCGCCTTGAGCGAAGGCGCACTGGAAGTTTCCAATATCGATGTCGGCGAGACGCTGATCAGCCGGCTGCAAACGCTGTCCGGGGATTTCGATACCGAAGTCGAGGGATGGCAGGTCGACCGTGTGCGCTCGGAGTTGCGCACCGATCGCTATTTCCACGGTATCTACTATCCCCGCGCGTTCCAGATCGATCCCCGCAAATATGTCCATGGACTTGCTGCGCTGGCGCGGCGCGCCGGGGCGCGCATCTTCGAGGATACGCCGGTGGTCAGCATCGACCCTTCCGGGATACGCAAGCGGATCGTGACGCCGTCCGCGCGGCTGCGCGCCTCGCACATCGTGCTGTGCGGCAATGTCCATCTCGGCGCGCCGTTAAAGCGGTTGTCCGAAACGCTGCTGCCGGTGTGGCGCTATGCGGCCGTGAGCGAACCGCTCGGCGAGCGCCTCGACGATGTCATCGTCTTCAAGGGATCGGTGCTGGACTCCGACGGCATCGACCATTTCCGCATCGTCGATGGCGATCGCTTGATGTGGGCGAGCCCCGAGACCACGTGGGATGCGCGGCCGAAGCGCTTCGCCTCGGCGATCCAGCGCCGCATCAACACGGTGTTTCCGCGGCTCGGCAAGGTTGCGATCGCTGACGTGTTCGGCGGCGCGGTCGGCACCACCGTGCACGGCATGCCGCAAATCGGGCAGCTGCGCAAAGGGCTGTGGGTGGCGAGCGGCTTTGGCCGCCAGGGCCTTGCCACCTCGGCCATGGCGGGGCTGCTGGTGGCGCGCAGCATTTTGTGGGGCGACGAGCGCTGGCGGCTGTTCTCGCCCTTCGAACTGGTCTGGGCCGGCGGGCCGACCGGGCGCGTTGCCGGACATCTGATCGGAAAATGGACGCGCGGCAGTTCCGCCGCCGCCGGCGTGCTTGCCCGTTACCGCGAACGGGCGCGGCTGAAGGAACGCCAGCGCGAGGCGCGCCTGGCCGAGGCCAATCGCCAGGCCGGAACACGCGGCCCTCCGCGCCGTCCGCCGCCGGGCCAGCCCCGTCCGGCGCGGCCGCAGGCCCCGCCGCCCGAAACCGCTGCGGCTAGCGAGCACGAGGGCGGGCCGTCCTCGCATTAATGTGAGGCAGGCGGCCCCCGATACGTGTAACCTTCCGGGTGTTCCAGCCGTATCTCCGGGCAAACCCGCCCGTACGGAGAATCATGATGGACCGCCGCATTTTGCTTGCTTCAGCTGCCGGCCTGTTCGGCCTCTTCACGTTCCGCTGGCTGCGCGCCGAACCGGCGAAGGCGGCTGAAAAGTTCGAGGTCGAGAAGACCGACGCCGAATGGCGCGCGCAGCTGACGCCGCAGCAATACGAGATCCTGCGCAAACACGGCACCGAGCGGCCGTGGTCGAGCCCGCTGCTGAAGGAGCATCGCAAGGGCACCTTCGCCTGTGCCGGCTGCGACCTGCCGCTGTTTGCCTCCGACACCAAGTTCGACAGCGGCACCGGCTGGCCGAGCTTCTTCCAGCCGCTCGACAACGCGCTCGGCCGGACCGAGGATCGCTCCTACGGCATGACGCGCATCGAGGTGCATTGCCGCCGCTGCGGCGGCCATCTCGGCCATGTCTTCGATGACGGCCCGAAGCCGACCGGACTGCGCTATTGCATCGACGGTTTTGCGCTGACCTTCAAGCCGTCGGCGCCTTCTGCGTCCTGACGCAAAATCCCCTTCTGGGCGGCAATTGTTGCCCGGCCCGGCAATTTAGGCCCTGGTCTCCGGACCGGGGCCTTTTGTTCAAGTAGCTGATCTCACGTCATTTTCCACTTTGGCACGGCGCTTGCGACTCCTCCGCCGAATGCGGCCCGGGCCGCGCGGATCGAATGTGGAGAACGTGTCATGGGTATCTTCGGCGCTCTTACGACGGCGGTGGGCGGCCTGCGCGCCAACTCCTACGCACTGGAAAACGTCTCCGGCAACATCGCCAACTCGCAGACGACAGCGTTCAAGCGCATCGACACCTCCTTCCTCGACCTGATTCCGCAGACCGCCCTCACCACGCAGCTCGCCGGCGGCGTCACCACGCAATCGCGCGCCACCAACTCGGTGCAAGGCGACGTGCAGACCGCATCGGTTGCGACCTTCATGGCCATCAATGGCAGCGGTTTCTTTGCCGTGCAGAAGCCGTCCAACTTCACCGACGGCACACCGGTGTTCGACGGCGTCGACCGCTACACCCGCCGCGGCGACTTCCAGCTCGACAAGAGCGGCTATCTCGTCAACGGCGCCGGCTATTATCTCGAGGGCGTGCCGATCGACCCAACCACGGGCAACCCGACCGGCTCTTCGCCACAGGTGCTGAAGTTCCAGAACGACTTCCTGCCGGCACAGCAGACCACCAAGATCGACTACCGCGCCAACCTCGCCAGCTATCCGCTGACCACCAAGCACGACACCTCGGTGCCGGGATCGGAATTGCTGGTGCCGGGCTCGTTCAGTGCAGGCCATAACCCGCTTGTGCTGGGCACGCCGGCCGCGCCCTATACCGACACCTCTACCTCCGGCACCGTGCAGTACAACAAGGCGACGCCGTCGGTGGTGAACACCGGCGCCACGTTGCTCAATGGCGCAGCCGGCACCGACTCGATCAACGCCAACTTCATCGCCGGCAACACCATCACGGTGAACGGCACCGTCATCACCTTCGTTGCCTCGGGCGCCGTCGGCAACCAGCTCAACATCACCGACGACATCAACACGCTGCTCGCCAAGATCGACTCCATCACCGGCACCGCGGTCCCGTCCACGATCTCGGGCGGCTCGATCACGCTGCATTCCGGCACGACGTCCGATCTCTTGGTGACCAGCAATAACTCGACGGCCTTCGCCGCCCTCGGCTTCACCGGCACCGCAACGGCGACGCGCGGCGGCGGCGGCACCGTCGGCACCGGCCAGGTGGTCGGCAACGACAACTCGACCTTCCTCGACGAGTCCGTTGCCGGCGGCGCAGTCACCACCTACGATGTGTCGGGCGCGCCGGTGAACCTGCAGTTTCGCTGGGCCAAGATCGACAGCGCTACGCTTGGCCCCGGCCACACCGATACCTGGAACCTGTTCTATCAGGTCAATGCGAATGCGACCGGCATCAACGTCGCCTGGCAAAACGTCAACCAGAACTTCACTTTCTCGGCGAGCGGCCAGATGTCGCCGGCCATCGCCTCGGTCACGCTGAACAACGTCACCGTCAACGGCGTGTCGCTCGGCAGCCCCGTGATCAATTTCGGCACCGGCGGCATCACGCAGTTCGCCGATGCTAACGGTAACGTGCAGGTCAACCAGATCCAGCAGGACGGTTTCCCAGCCGGTCAGCTGCAATCGGTCGGCGTCTCCACCAACGGCCGCATCGTCGGCAACTACTCCAACGGCCGCAACCTCGACCTCGCGGAAATCTCGCTGGCAAGCTTCAACGGCACCAACTTCCTCAAGCGCGTTAACGGTGGCGCCTTCGAGGCGACCGACGAATCCGGCCAGGCGCTGTTCGGCAAGTCCGGCACCATCGTCGGCTCTTCGCTGGAGAGCTCCAACACCGACATCGCCGACGAGTTCACCAAGCTGATCGTGACTCAGCAGGCCTATTCGGCGAACACCAAGGTCATCACCACCTCCAACTCGATGGTGCAGGATCTGCTCAACGTGATGCGGTAATCCGCTGGGTCATCGGGATCGGCACGGGTAGTAAGTCATGGGTCTAAGCCAAGCCCTTTCCACCGCAATGTCGGGTCTGCGCGCGACGCAGAACTCGCTCGCACTGGTGTCTTCGAACGTCGCCAACGCGGAAACGCCGGGCTACGTCAAGAAGACGGTCAACCAGGTTACCGGCTTGACCGGCGATTATGGCTCGAGCGTTCTCATCAACGGCGTCAACCGCCAGCTCGACCA
This sequence comes from Bradyrhizobium sp., assembly GCA_035278345.1. Taxonomy (GTDB): domain Bacteria; phylum Pseudomonadota; class Alphaproteobacteria; order Rhizobiales; family Xanthobacteraceae; genus Bradyrhizobium. The sequence goes on from DATEJC010000342.1 coordinate 25,602, forward strand.
GTATCTGCAGACTCAGGTGCGCACCGAGGCTTCGGGCGCGGCCTATGCCGACATCCGCTCGACGTTCCTTTCCAATCTGCAAGGCGTTTACGGCAACCCGGCGCAGAGCGGGACGATCGAGGACGCGTTCAACAGCTTCCTCACCGCGCTGCAGGGCCTGTCGACCAGCCCGGATTCGCAATCGGCGCGCATCGGCGCCGTCAACGCGGCGGCGTCGCTGGCGCAGGAGCTCAATTCGACCACGCAGGGCATTCAGAACCTGCGCGCCAATGCCGAGACCGGCATCAACGAGTCTGTCATCACCGCGAACAACGCGATGAAGCAGATCGCGGCGATCAACAACCAGTTGCAGGCCAGCGGCAGGACGGATGCATCGACCGCGGCGCTGCTCGACCAGCGCGACCAGTATCTCGACCAGCTTTCCGAGCTGATGGATATCCGCGTCGTCACCAACAATCTCAATCAGGTGACTGTGTTCACCAATTCCGGCGTGCAGCTGGTCGGCACCGAAGCGGCGACGTTGACGTTCAATCCGCAGGGGACGATGACGCCGACCACGCTGTACAACAGCGATCCGACCAAGAGCACCGTCGGCACGCTGACCATCAGCTTCCCGCACGGCGGCGACTACGACATGGTGTCGACCCAGTCGATCCGCTCGGGCAAGATCGCGGCCTATCTCGAACTGCGCGACAACACGCTGGTCAAGGCGCAGACCCAGATCGACCAGTTCGCGGCCGCCATGTCGAGCGCGCTGTCGGACAAGACCACCGCCGGCGTCGCAGCGCCCGCGTCAGTGCTGCCGGCGGCCGGCTATGATCTCGACCTGACGGGATTGCAGACCGGCAACGTCATTCATATCACCTACAAGGACAACACGACCAACACGACGCATAATCTGTCGATTGTGCGCGTCGACGATCCGAGCGTGCTGCCTCTGTCCAACAATGCCACGCTCGATCCGAACGACGAGGTGCTCGGCATCGATTTCTCCGCCGGCATGGCGTCCGTGGTGTCGCAGCTCAACGCTGCGCTCGGCAGCTCCGATCTGCAGTTCTCCAATCCGTCGGGCTCGACGCTGCGCGTGCTGGATGACGGTGCGCCGAACCGCTCCGACGTGCTCGCTGCCTCGGTCACGACCACGATGACGTCGCTGACATCAGGCAATGCCGAGTTGCCGTTCTTCACCGATAACGGCAAGGCCTATTCGGGCGCGATCACCGCAGGTGGCTTGCAGATGACCGGCCTTGCCGGCCGCATCAGCGTCAACACGCAACTGCTCGGCGATCCCTCGCGCACGGTGGTCTACTCGACCAATCCGCTGACGCCGGCAGGCGACAACGTGCGCGCCAATTTCGTCCTCAACCAGCTGTCATCAGGCACCTACCGCTACACGCCCAAGACCGGCATCGGCACGACGGGCGCGCCGTTCACGGGCACGCTGACGAATTTCGTGCGGCAAATACTCAGCCAGCAGGGCGAGGCGGCGACCGCCGCCAAGCAGCTCGCCGACGGCCAGGACGTCGTGCTCAACACGCTGAAGCAGAAGGCAACGGCAATTTCCGGCGTGAACATCGACGACGAGATGGCGCATCTCCTGGCTCTGCAGAATGCCTATTCCGCCAACGCGCGCGTGATGTCGTCCATCAAGCAGATGTACGACACGTTGATCCAGGCGATGTGAGGGGTTCATGGCTATCGACGGCGTCAACGGAAAAACCGCCTATATCGGATCGGCGATCGTCAATCTGCGCAATCAGCTCAACGAGCTGACGACGCAGCTCGCCAGCGGCCGGGTGTCCACGACCTATGCCGGCCAGGGGCCGGATCGCGGCTTTGCGCTGAGCCTGCGCGCGCAGGTATCGAGCATCGACGCGTTCGCGAATACCGCAACCAACGTCAATACGCGCATCTCGGTGGTCAATCTGGCGCTGAAGGGCCTGATCGATATCGGACAGAGCGTGAAGGGGGCGGCGGCTTCGTCCACCATCGTGCTCAACAACAACGGGCAGACGTCGGGCCAGATCACGGCGCAGGCGGCGTTTGCCAATGCCGTATCGCTGCTCAACAGCCAGTCCGGCGACCGCTATCTGTTTTCCGGCCGCGCTTCCGATACGGCCGCCACGGTGCCCGCCGACGTGATGATGAACGGCATTGGCGCGCAGGCCGGATTGAAGCAACTGATCGACGAGCGTCGCCAGGCCGACCAGGGCGTCGGCAACATGGGACGCCTGACCGTTGCCTCGCCGCCGCTGACGACGACCGTCACCTCGATTGCGGAGGACAGTTCGCCCTTCGGCTTCAAGCTGGGGGCCATCACCTCGTCGCTGACGGGTGCGACCGTGACGCAGCCAACCGGTGTGCCGCCGTCGGCGTCCGTCGATCTCGGCCCCGTCAATCCGAACAGCGGCGACCAGATTACCTTCAATCTCAACCTGCCTGACGGCACCAGCGAGCAGATCACGCTGACCGCGACGACGACCAATCCGCCGCCGGCCGGCTCGTTCCTGATTGGCGTCGATACGGCGGCGACGACGGCGAATCTGCAGGCGACGCTGAACGCGTCGATCCAGAAGCTCGGGGATACCGCGCTGGTGGCGGCCTCCGCAATCGCCGCGTCCAACGACTTCTTCAATCCGTCGGCCTCGATCAGCGGCATTTCGGTCAACAACCAGGCCGCGGTGCCAGCGCCGATCACCGGCAATACGGCGCTGTCGGGCGCGGCAGGAACGGATTCGTTGACCGCGGGCTTCAGCGCGGGCGACACCATAACCGTCAACGGCACCACGATCACCTTCGTCGCATCGGGCGCGACCGGCAATCAGCTCAACGTCACCGACAGCGTGCAAACGCTGCTGGCAAAGATCGACTCGATCACGGCTACGAGCAACGCCTCGACCGTCGGCAACGGCGCCATCACCCTGCACGGCGCCGACGGCCAGAGCCTGTCACTGACGAGTTCCAACGCCGCGGCCTTCGCCGCACTCGGCTTCGGTCCGACGGTCAGCGCCAGTCCGGCGCCGCTGCGGGTCAACGGCCCGCCGTTCAACACCGCTACCGCGCTGATCGGCGGCACGGCGGCCAATACCGTGTCCTGGTACACCGGCGAGAACGGGACGGACCCGGCGCGCGGCACCGCGGTTGCGCGCGTCGATCAATCGATCAACGTGCAATATGGCGCGCGCGCCAACGAGCAGGCGCTTCGCTACCAGTTGCAGACCATCGCGGTTTATGCCGCCGTCACCACCAACACCGGAAATCCGAATGCGGGCTCGCAGATCAACGCACTGCAGCAACGCGTTTCCGCAAACCTTGCGCCGCAGACCGGCAAGCAGTCGATCCAGGACATGCAGGCCGAATTCGCCGGCGTGCAGACCGCGATAAAGTCGGCGACCGACCGTCACACCCAGCTCAAGGGCATGGCGCAGACGATGCTGGACTCGATCGAGGGCATCAACCAGGACGAGGTCGCGACCAAGATCCTCGCGCTGCAGACTGCGCTGCAGGCTTCGTATCAGACGACGTCGTTGCTGTATCAGACGACGCTGACGAAATTCCTGCCGATCCAGTAGCCGGAATTACGTGCCAACGAAAAGGCCCGCTCACGCGGGCCTTTTCGCTTTCGTCTGGTGCGGTCGCCTATGCGGATTTGCGCTCGGCCGCGGCGCCGGGCGACTGCAGGTTGCGCGCGCTTTCCAGCAAGTGCTCTTCATGGGCGATCAGCTTCTTGGCTTCCTTCAGCGCATGATAGAGATCGCCGTTGAGGATGTGGTTGTTGACGCCTTCGATGAAGGGCCAGGCGCTGGGCATCGCGGTGATGATGTCGCGCACCAGGCTGAAATAGGTCGGATGATGCGCCATCGGATCCGGCGACAGATACATCAGCTGCACCGCGAGATAGACCAGCTTGGCCGGCGTGTTCGCGGTGTCGGGCGTAAGGATGTCCTTCTCGCGCAGGATCGGAATCCGGTCGCCGTCGATCAGCAGGCGTGCGCGCTGGTCGCTGTTGGTGATGACGCAGGCGCCGATGATGATTCGTTCGTTCGGCTTCAGTTCGACTTTCAGGGCCATGCCCGATTCTCCGTTGCCGCGCTGTGCGCGTGAGAAATGTCGGCTTTTCGCGCGCGAGCGCGCGCTTGCCGGCCGATGCGGCAGCAATCCTTTCCGATGATGGTTAACCAATGGTGAACGGTCGGGGCCGCGAAGGGCGCTCTAACCGCGGAATTTCCCGGTTTCCCCAGTAGAACTGCGGAGATGCGCGGTCGATCGCAGTAAATGTCGCGTTAACGCCTTTCTGGTCGGCGTGATCGACGAAATTCATGCTTTCTTAGAACCTTGCTTTCAGAGTGGGCCGTCGCTCGACCGAATGGTCGGGACTTCGTTTGTGTTCCCGTTTCAGACCAGAAAGGTATGAAAAATGTCCGGTATCGTCCTCTCGGCGTCAGTTCGTCAGAACCTGCTCTCCCTGCAGTCCACCGCCGACCTCCTCGCCACCACGCAGAACCGCCTTGCCACCGGCAAGAAGGTCAACACCGCCCTCGATAATCCTACCAACTATTTCACCGCTGCTGCGCTCGATGCGCGCGCCGGTGACATCAACAACCTGTTGGACGGCATCAGCAACGGCGTGCAGGTGCTGCAGGCCGCCAACACCGGCATCACCTCGCTGCAGAAGCTGGTCGATACCGCCAAGTCGATCGCCAACCAGGCGCTGCAGAGCTCGGTCGGTTACTCCACCAAGTCGAACGTCTCCACGACGATCACCGGCGCCACTGCAAACGACCTGCGCGGCACCACGACCTACACCAGCGCGACCGCATCCTCCAACGTGCTGTTCTCCGGCGCGGCCGGCGGCACGACGGCAGCCACTGGCACCACCACGCTTGGCGGCACTTCCGCCACGCTGGTCGGCACCGCCGCTCCCGACGGCGCCGGCACCGCTGCCAGCCTTGCCATGGGCCTGACCCTGGCGGGTGCGCCCAGCGCCTCGACGATTGCCGCCAACGGCGCGCCGTCTGACGGCGAGACCCTGACCGTCAACGGCAAGACCATCACCTTCAAGTCGGGTTCGGTCCCGACGGCGCCGGCCGGCTCCGGCGTCAGCGGCAACATCGTCACCGACGGCAACGGCAACTCCACGATCTATATCGGCACGACGGGCACCCCGACCGCGACGGTTCAGGATCTGGCCAACGCCATCGACCTCGCCAGCGGCGTTCAGAAGGCCGTCATCACCAACGGTGCGGCGACGCTCTCCAACTCCTCCGGCACCAATGCCGCCATCGCGGCCGGTGTTCTCACCCTGCACACCGGCACCGGTTCTGACCTCAGCATCACCGGCAGGGCTGACCTGCTGAAGGCGCTCGGCCTGACCGCGTCGGTCGGTTCCGGCGACGTGACGGTCACCAAGCAGCGCACGATCACCTCGGCCTCGCTCGGTACGCTGATCCAGGATGGCTCCACCCTGAACGTCAACGGCAAGGTCATCACGTTCAAGAACGCGGCGGCTCCCTTGCCTGCGAACGTCCCGACCGGCTCCGGCGTCAACGGCAACATCGTCACCGACGGCAACGGCAACTCGACGGTCTACCTGCAGGGCGGCACCGTTGCCGACACGCTGAAGGCGATCGACCTTGCGACCGGCGTGCAGACCGC
>DATEJC010000343.1:0-3037 GCA_035278345.1 Bradyrhizobium sp.
TCAGTTTGAGCGCGGCCTCGTGCGCTTCGTCACGGCCGGCACGCTGACCGAGGAAGCCTTGCTGGAGCCGCGCCGGGCCAATGTGCTGGCGGCCGCCTGCGAGGTGCGCGGAGTTGCCGGGATCGCCGCCTGCGATATCTCGACCGGCCGAATGGAATTGGAGGAATGCCCGCCGGAGCATCTGTCCGCCGTTCTGGCCCGGCTTGGCGCCAGCGAACTGGTGCTGCCCGATGGTTGGGAACGGGCGCCCGAAGGCGCCATAAGCCGTTCGGGTCATGAGTTCTCCTCGGAAGGCGGCGAAGCGCGATTGAAGCTGATCCATGGCGTCGCCACGCTTGATGGCTTCGGCACCTTCACCCGCGCCATGCTGGCCGCCGCCGGCGGGCTCATCGCTTATCTGGATCATGTCGGCCGAGGGAAGCTGCCGCTGCTCTTGCCCCCTGCTTCGCGCTCGGGCGAGGCGACCCTCGCCATGGATGGAGCGACGCGAGCGAGCCTGGAAATCCTCGAATCCTCGACCGGCGGGCGTAAGGGTAGTCTGATCGATGCGCTCGACCGCTGCGTCACCGGCGCCGGCGCCCGCCAGCTTGCGGAAGATTTATCCGCGCCGCTGACGGACCGTGCGGCCATCGCAGAGCGGCTGGAACTGGTCGAGTGGTTCCACGAAAATGCCCTGCTGCGTGAGGACGTGCGCGCCGCCCTGCGTGCGCTGCCTGACGTGGGCCGCGCGCTGGGCCGGGTCGTTGCGGGCAGAGGCTCTCCGCGCGATCTCGGCCAGCTTCGCGATGGTCTTTCCGGTGCGCGCATGGTCGCGGATCGGCTTGCGCGGCGGGACGATTTGCCGATGTTGCTTAAAGCGCTGCTACCTGATCTCGGCGGCCATGGCGCGCTGGTGGATCATTTCGAACGGGCGCTGGTGCCGGCGCCGCCCACTGAGCGGGGACAGGGCGGATATATCGCCGCCGGCTATGACGCGGCGCTGGACGAATTGCGCCGGATCGCGGGCAATGCGCGCCGGGCAATCGCCGCGCTTGAAGCAAAATATCGAGAGCAGACAGGCGTCGCCGCCCTCAAGATCAAGCACAACAACGTCCTCGGCTATTTCATCGAAGTGCCCCAGCGTCACGCGGATAAGCTGCTGGAACCCGACAGCGGCTTCTCCCATCGTCAGACTATGGCCGGCGCCATGCGCTTCAACGCGCTCGCCTTGCATGAGGAAGCGAGCCGCATCGCCGAAGCCGGCGTTCACGCGCTTGCCGCTGAGGATGCGCACTTTGAGGAGTTAGTGAGTGAAGCGATGGCGGCTCGGCACAAGATCGCTCGCACCGCCGCTGCGCTTGCGCGCATCGACGTTGCGGCCGGGCAGGCGGAACGGGCGGCGGAAGGCGGATGGGCGCGTCCGCAGGTGGTGGAGGGCTTCTCGCTCGATATCGAGGGTGGCCGTCACCCCGTGGTCGAGGCAGCGCTTGCAAATCAGGGTGAGCGCTTTGTCGCTAATGATTGCCGGCTCGGCACGCATGACCGGCTCTGGCTGATCGGCGGCCCCAATATGGGCGGCAAATCGACTTTTCTTCGGCAGAGCGCGCTGATCGTGCTTTTGGCGCAAGCCGGCGGCTTCGTGCCGGCCAAGGCGGCGCGTATCGGGATGGTCGACCGTCTGTTCAGCCGCGTCGGCGCTTCGGACAATCTTGCGCGCGGGCGTTCGACCTTCATGGTCGAAATGGTGGAGACCGCCGCGATTCTTTCGCAGGCCACTGAACGCAGCTTCGTGATACTTGACGAGGTGGGGCGCGGCACTTCCACGTACGACGGCCTCGCGCTGGCCTGGGCCGTGGCCGAGGCTGTCCACGAGACGAACCGCTGCCGCTGTCTTTTCGCCACGCATTACCATGAACTGGCGCGATTGGCGGAAACCTGCGAGGCGCTGTCTCTGCATCACGTTCGCGCGCGGGAGTGGAAGGGCGACCTCCTTCTGCTTCATGAAGTGGCGGAGGGTCCGGCCGATCGCAGCTATGGCCTTGCCGTCGCGCGGTTGGCGGGGATACCGCCGAAGGTCATCAGTCGCGCAAAGGCGGTGCTGGATAAGCTGGAAAAGGGTCGTGCCGAAACCGGCGGGCTGGCGGCGGGTCTTGGCGACCTGCCCCTGTTCGCGGCGGCGGCAGAGGCGCATGAAGACGCGTGTGACGCCTTGCGCGACCGTTTGCGCACGCTTGACGCTGACGCGCTGACTCCCCGCGAAGCGCTGGAACTGCTCTATGAACTCAAGCGCGAGGCATGCACTGATCCTTAACCGCGTGCAGGGCATGAAGGCAGATGATGTTCAGCACCTTCGGCCCGCGTCTCAACACCGTTTTTCGCAGCCGCTGGCGCGCGTTGTGGTGGAGCGCGGGCGTTCTACTCACTGCTTATTGCGCAGTACCGTCGCAGCACCAGGACACCTCGTCCAATGATCCTGGCGCACAGGTTGCCGCCGCTGCGAATATCCTGGGCAACGCCACGCCGGCTCCGCAGAAGCATGTCAATCCGTGGGCCAAGACGCCTTCAACCGATCGCTGAAATTTCCGTCAAAGTCCCTTGCGGCCGAATCCGGCGGGGCGTGAGGCCGGAGCCTTGGGCCGGACGACGGCCGAACTGTTGCGATAGGCTTCCAGCGCGCGGGCGATCGCGGCATCCTCGCGCAAGCGGGCTGTTTCGGGTCCTTCCTCCATCTCATCGGGGCGATAAGTCACCGCGGCCCTGGCTTTTTCTGCACCATGCAATTGAGCATCGCCGAAGACCTCGCGATAATCGAGGACATCCCTGCTGCCGATGCAGCCGAGCGTAATGACGAAAACGAAATCGACAAAGGCGATCAGCAGCGAGCCCGAAGAGGTCGCGCGCAAGGCCGCGGTGCGGGCGGTCGCGGCGCCAGATACGATCATGAAAAACATGAGAATTTGCAGGGCTTGCGCGGTCCAGGGCAGCCAGGCCGGCCAGCCGATGTCGCGGCACCGCCGCATCATCACGAAGCGGAACCAGATCGCCAGCGGGAAAATGC
>DATEJC010000344.1:0-5881 GCA_035278345.1 Bradyrhizobium sp.
GTCCCAGGCAAGGTGGGCGATCAGGACAGCATCGCCGCCCCGCTCGGCCGCGACATTCGAAAGCCTTGGATGCACGGTGTTCGCAAGCACCAGGTCCTCAGTGCCGAGGCCGGCCAGGGCCGCGGCATCCGGGATCACCACGGACATCCCGCGCCTTTCCGCCGCGGCCAGCAGCGACTGCCTTTGCAGATCCGTTTGCGTCGTGTCGCTCGCTACCACAAAGCTCTTCGCACCGTTGCGCATTTCCGCAAAGACGCCGAGCACCGGACGGGGAGCAAGCCACGGCTTGACGCCGAGAGCCGCCAGAATGTCGTTGATCCCGGCCTCGTCGAAATCGGCGGTCAGGAAGAAGGAGCGATCCCGCGTACCCTGCTCGTCGTTCTTCGGCTTGCCGCCTTTCTCATCGCGATAGGTGTAGTCGCGAACAAGGCGCGCGGCATCGGCCTTGTATTTGTCGAGGCGCGGATCGCCCGCGAGGCGTAGCAAACCCGACACCTTGATCAGGACGTCTTCGAGGCACGTGGCAAAGCCTGTAAGGCGATTTGCTTCGCCCTGTCCCGTCACGATGGTCTGGGCACGATATAGCTTGTTCTCCTCCGCCGCATGGACGGCAAGACACGCGACCAGCATCGCGACCAGAAACGTTGCAATGGATAATTTCGGCGTCAAACGCAACATGGTCAGGCGTACTCCACCATCGTGCTGCGCGAGAATCCCCGCTCAGCCCTCCGCCGCTTCGCGCTCCATGTCGCGGCCGGACAGATCCTCGCCCTGCATGCCGGCGTAATCGCGCGCCATCTCACGCATCAGGAATTTGGCGGGAACATCGTGATAGGTGCCGCGGTCGTTGACATATTGCATGTAGGTCCGGCCTGCCCCGTCGAACGGATGCAGCAACGCGTCGCTGTGGCCGTCGAAATCGAGCGGCTTGACGCCGACCTTTTCGCACAGCGTGGCGTTGAACGTCGGCGTCGCCTTGCGCCAGGCGCCGTCGATGTAGACCTCGGTAAAGCCGTGCCAGGTGAAGAGGTCCGTGCCCATGCTGGCGCGCAGCTTTTCCGTGGTCAGATGGTTCTTGACGTCGGCGAAGCCGACGCGGGCCGGGATACCGTGAACGCGGCAGGCGGCGGCATAGAGCGAGGCTTTGCCGACGCAGTAGCCTGTGCCGGCCGCCAATACGCTGGAGGCGCGGAAGGTTTCTGCTGCACGCATGTTGACATAGGGGTTGTAGCGGATGCCGTCGCGAACGGCCTTGTAGAGCAAGCTCGCCTTCTCGCGCTCACCGGCGGCGGCCGGGACGGCGACGCGGGCGAACTCGACGACGGAGGGATGATCGCTGTCGATATACTCGCCGGGATCGGTATAGAGGCGGCGGATGGTGTCGGGCAAAATGTCGGTCATGCCGCGAGCATAGCAAGCGGCAAGCGCAAAATTCAATTCAGAAGATCGGCAACGCTGGACGCCAGGTTCCGGCGCCGGGAATCCGAATCCGGCCACCGACGGCAGGCTTGCTCGAACCGGCCGTCAGTCGCTGGAATCGGATTGCGACGTAATTACCTCGCATGCGTCACGACCGCGCCGCGAACCGCCGCTGCGCGCGCATGCGCTCCTTGGCCGCTTCCGCAAGGCCGGTGATGCCGAGCTGGCCGCGCGACAGACCGATGTCGCGCAGTTCGCGGTCGGAGAAGCTGCGCAGGATCGTCAGGTTCGCCTGATGCTCGCGCTGCGCGATGAGAGCAGCGATCGCATTGTTGACGGCGCGGAAGACGCCGCGGCCGAAGGCGCTGACCGATCTTTGAATCGAAACCTGCGTCGAGGAAAAGTCCGAAGTGATGCTCATAGTCGTTAATCCTGTTTGAAGAGGGTTGAAGCTCCCCTTCCCCGCCTGCACCATGCATGCAAACGGCCTCCAGGACTTTCAGATAGGCAGGATTTTTCCTCCAGATAAGCTTGAGAGGAGCGTGGGAATACGAGCCATGCGCGCGCGTGTGGCGGTGCTCGATTGCACCGATTCGTTCACGGCTCACACACGCCGCCGTGAGCATCGCGTGATCTCCGTTCTCAAGGAAAAATCAGGCGCGCCTCAACGACAAATCAAGCGCGGCTGAGAGTCTTTGCATCCGTGTTGCTGCATCGTTCGGTGGCAGCGGCGGTGGCATCGTGCGACCGCGCCGAAGTACCCGGAAGGAAAGACCATGGCCAACGCAACTGTCATCGCCCTGCACTGCTCGCTCGGCTCCGGCCGGCAATGGGCGCGTTTGGCCGAGGCGCTTGGTGACGGCTATCGCGTGATCGCGCCGGATATTTCGGGATATGGCCGCCATGTCGCCCGGCCCATCAGGCCGACGACGCTGGCGGACGAGGCGGCCCTGCTCGGCGAACAGCTCGAAGGCGCTGATGGACCGATCCATCTCGTCGGCCATTCCTATGGCGGCGCCGTTGCGTTCAGGATGGCGACCACCGAGCCATGGGCCGGCCGCATTCGCAGCCTCACGCTGATCGAGCCCGTGCTGCCGACCCTGCTGCGCGACCAGCCCGCGGACCGGCGGCTGCACGATATGTTCGAGGAGATGGGGCGGCAGATCTATTTCGACCTGTGGAACGGCAACTACATGGAAGCGCTCGACCGCTTCCTCGCATTCTGGAGCGGCTCGGCGCCACCAGAAACGCTGCCGGCCGAGGCGCGGCTGCGGATGATCGAGCACATCGAGAAGGTCGCCTTCGACTTCGTCGCCATTCTGGGCGAGGACAATGTTGCCGAGGCCGCCGCGCGACTTCGCGTACCGACGCTGCTGGTCTCCGGCGGCCTGTCGCCCTACATGACCCAGCGCATTGTCGGTCGCCTCGCCGCGCTGATCCCGGGCGCGGGGACAAAGCATTTGCCGAGCGCCGGGCACATGCTGCCGATCTCGCACGCGGGGATCATCAACCCCGACATCGTCAGCCATATCGCGCTGGCCGATGATCTTGTGGATGTCCTGCTCGCGACGCCCCCGGAGGCGATGCAGAGCGGTGCGAAGGAGCGCCAGTTGCGGCTCGTGCCGAATTGAAGCGACGAAACCCTAGAGGTCGAGCACGACGGCGCCGGAGACGGCATCGGTCAGGCCGCGCCCTTCGCCCTGGTCCTCGAGCACGGCGCGAAAGCTGTCGAGCGTCTTGATCATCGCCGGCCGGGCGGCGACCATCGCTTCCTGGCTGGACCACAGGCCGATCAGGCAAAAGGTCTGCTCGCCGGTCTTGATGATGTGGCCGCGCTCGAGCCCCGGCCATTTGGCCTTGCCGTCCCGATGCGCATCGAGGAAAGCGCCCTCCTGGCCAGCCTTCACCTTGAACCTCACGACGTTGTAGACCTGCATCGTCCCCACTCCCGCAATCGCATTGAGCAATCCGCGGAGGATAGCTGGTTAACCCGCCGCAGGATGGCTTCGCAGTTGCGCCATTTCGAAGCAGCCCGTCAAGCAGAGCCCGAGCCTCCCTGCACGATTTTCTCGTTCAGCTTCTGATCGACGATCTCCACGGTGCGGTCGATCTCGGAATTGGGCTTGCCGAGCTGATGCGAGATCAGCTTCACCAACAGATCGACGCGCTCGATGAAGGGCGCGCCGGCGGCAACCGCCCTCGCCGCCGAGGACGGCTTGAGCAGGCTCTCGGCCGCCTTGGCGTATTTGCCAAACGGCACCTGATCGGCGGGGTCGGCGCCGAGCTGGCGCGCGACGGCGTCGACATGGTCGTAGATCGCCTGCGAGCGCGCTAAGTCGCCGTGGACGGCGTCGCGGATCGACTGCGGCTCGTGCGGGGTGATGCAGCGATAATTGCCGGTCAGCAGCATCGACCACTTTGCCAGCGGCACAAACAGCGAGTCGAACACCTTCAGCTTCACCGGCACGTCGTGGCCGTCGAGCTTCACGGTGTCGATATCGGCCTCGAGCTCGCGGAGCAGCTTGTTGTGCTTTTCGTCCTCGAAGATCGCGGCCTTGAAATTGGTGGGCAGCCCCACATGCAGCACGTTGGCCGCCTCTTCCGGCGGCCGGAAGGCCTGCGGATCGGGCGAGCAGAGCGTCACCAGCCCGGGCTTGAAGCGCTCCCACACCGAGGCATTGGTGTAGGCCTCCTCCAGATCCATGTCCTTTAGCGCGCCGATGCGCTTCAGGTACGGCAGCGGCGGCATGTTCATGATGGAAAGGCACGGCAGGCCGGCGGCCGCGATCTTCACCATCAGCACCCGCACGGTGTGGTTGGTGTATTGCGGCTCCTGCATCGCGAGCGCGACGAGGTCGTAGCGGGAGACGTCGACGGCCTGCGGCTCGGTGGCATCCAACTTGCCGGGCAGGTCGCGCGAGAAGATGGCGCGGTGCATCGCCTCGTCGCGCAGCTTGATGCGTACTTCGGTGCCGTCGCGATTGATCAGTTCGGCCGTCTTCTTGCGACAGACCAGGGTCACGTTGTGACCGGCCATCAAAAGCTTGGTCCCCAGCAGGGAGCCGTAGGAGGCCCCCAGGATCAGAATATTGCGCGCCATACTTCTTTCTTTCACCGACGATGCTCGTGCCCCTTACGGGCGGGCGTGTCTAACGCATGTCGGATGGCGTGACAATCGCTGGTATACCAGAGACAGGGGGGCACGCCCGCGACTCACAAGAATCGAACCGATGAAGCGATTTCTTCGTTGGATATCCTATAGTTACGCGGGAGTTTTGACATGCGCCGTATCCGCTTCGCCGCCGTCGCCATGCTGCTCGGCCTCTTCGCCGCTGGCGACCTCGCCCGAGCCGACGAAGCCGTGGCATGGTCGGCGTTGCGCGCGGGCCGGCACGTCGCGTTGATGCGCCATGCCGACGCGCCGGGCGGCGCCGGCGATCCGCCAGGTTTTCGGCTCGACGACTGCGCCACCCAGCGCAATCTCAGCGACAAGGGACGCGCCGATGCGGCACGGACCGGCGCGCGGCTGAAGTCCGAGGGCATCGCGTTCGAAAAAATCATCTCCTCGCCGTGGTGCCGCTGCATGGAGACGGCGACGTTGCTCAAGCTCGGCGCGGTCGAGGTTGCGCCGACCTTCTCCAATGTGGTGGTGCTGCGCGAGCAGACGGAGCAGCTCACTGCGGGCGCGCGCGGGATCATCGACAGCTGGAGCGGCAACGGGACGCTGCTCGTGGTGACGCATGGCGCTAACATCTTTGCGCTTACCGGCGTCTCGCCGGCGAGCGGCGAGATCGTCGTGGTGAAGAGCGGCGGGCGCGAAGTTGTCGGCCGGCTGCGGCTGGATTGAGACGGGAAGATCGTTCACGCGCAGCTCAAGCCCGCTTCGGGTGCAGCGTCACCACTGTGCGGGTGTTGGCGGCGGCGATGGCCTCTTCCATGGCGGATGCGAGGGCGGCCTGGTCGAAGGGCTTTGACAGGCGCGGCAAATGCGGGCGGGCGGCGCCGAGCAGATCGGCATAGCCGGTGCAGAGCACGACGGGCATGCCGGGGCGCTCGGTGGCGACGGCTTCCGCCAGCTGCAGGCCGTTCATGCCGGGCATGGCGTAATCGGTGACGACGATGTCGAGCTTTGGCGTGCGGCGGAGCAGCTGCATGGCCTCTTCGCCCGAGCGCGCCTCGATCACGGCATGGCCGAGGTCGTCGAGCATCGCCGCGATATTCTCGAGCACGAGCAGGTCGTCGTCGACCAGCAGCACCGAGACCGCCGGCCGGTTCCGCGCAGCGGCACGCAGCGGCTCAGGCGCGGGCGCGACCTGCTCCTCCGAGGCCGGCAGCCAGATCTCGGCGGTGGTCCCCTCGCCGCGCTGGCTCTTCAGCCGCAAGACGCCGCCGGATTGCTCGGCGAGGCCCTTCACCATGGACAGGCCAAGCCCGGTGCCCTTGCCGACGCCCTTGGTGGTGA
>DATEJC010000345.1:0-7569 GCA_035278345.1 Bradyrhizobium sp.
CGCCTCGCCGCATGAGCTCGACTATTTCGGCGTCGATCACGACCAGGCGCAGGCCATGTATGTCGAGGCCTACAACGTCATCATGCAGGCGCTGACAAAGGATGAGGTTGACTTCGCCGGCAGGTATTACACCTACAGGAACGTGCCGATCGACCTGAAGCCCGCGCAATGGCCGCACCCGCTGCTGTGGTACGCGGTGCCCGTGCCTGAAGGTGCGGCGTGGCCGGCGCAGAACCGCATCAACATCGTCTGCGGCGGACCGATTCCGCGGGTACGCGAGATATCCGACCGCTACCGCGCCGAATGGGCCGCGGCGGGTCACGCGCCCGAGCAATTGCCGCTGCTCGGCATCAACCGCTTTGTCGTCTGCGCTGATACTGATCGTGAAGCCATGGACCTTGGCCGCCGCGCCTGGCCGCACTTCTACAAGAGTTTCATGAAGCTCTGGAATCTGCACGGCACCCAGCCGCGCTATGCCCGCATTCCCGATGATTTCGAAGCCGTGGTGAAGAATGGCGGTGGCATCGTGGGTTCGCCTAGCACGATCGGCGAGCAGGTCAGCCGCATGGCGGGTGAAGCCGGCGCCAATTACTTCATCAGCCAGTTCTCCTTCGGGGACCTGACGCAAGAGGAGGTGCTGCATTCCGCCGGCATCTTTGCCCGCGAGGTGCTGTCCTTGGCGCGCGAGCGCGTGGCGCAGGCGGTTTGAAGGGTGATCGCACTTAGCTGATCGCGCTCAGGCGCGCAGGCCAGCTGCGGCGTAGCCGGTCTTTTGCGCGGCGATGTCCTGTTGCAGGGCGGCGCACTGCGCCAGCTGCTTCGGCGAGCCCAAGTCCTTTGCGACGGCCTTGGCCGCATGGACTTCCGCGATCGCGCCGTGGATATCCTGATGCTGCAGCTGCAGTCTTGCGATCCGCAGCCGCAGCCGCACGGCTTGCAGCCGCCCGTCGATGCTCGACCAGAGCTGTCGCGCCAGATGCAAATGCTGGATCGCCGCGTCGTGATCGCCGCGCGCACTGGCGAGCTCCGCCTGCGCCTCGTTGGTCAGGGCGCGGATCGACGGCATCGGCCAACGATCGGGACTTCCGGAAAGCTCCTCGATCAGGTCCAGTGCCTGCTGGTGCCGGCCTGTATGGGCCGCGACCAGTGCCAGATGCGCGAACAAGATTCCCCGCCGCTGCAGCGTCCACCAGGACTTGCCGATCAGGCTTCGCTCGAGGCTGGCATAGGCGGCCTCCGCCTCGCCCCGTTCCAGCAGCAGCATGGCGTGGCCGGGCTCCGCACACCAGCCGCGCGAATAAGCCCTGTCATAGGCTTCGAGCGCGGCGTCGTCGTCGCCGATAGCAGAGAGGATGTCGCCGAGCACGCGGTTGGCATCGCCAATCGACCATGGTGCGTCGCTTGAAAGCCGCGCCAGCGAATCCTGGACGCGCGACAAGGCTTCGCCAAGCGAGCCCCTGACGCCCAGAACTTCGGAACGGTGCAGCTGGCATGAGCCGGTCAATTCCATGCCGCTTTCCGAGCAGAAATTTTGATAGCCCAGCGTCCACTGGTCGGCCCGCGCCCAGTCGCCGAACATCCGCGATGTCCACAGGATGTTGCAATAGAGGAGGCCGCCCACGACGGGATCGAGATCGCCGCTGGACAGCGCCAGCGTCGCGGCGTGATCCTGGTCGGCGAGTCCCGCGCGGGTATCGCCGAGGCAAAGCCGATAGAAGCCGCGGTAAACCAGGCTGAGCGCCTCGATCGTGACGGCATCCTTGTGCCTGACCGTGGCATAGGCGGCATCGGCCAGCGAGAGCGCCTGTTCCGGATCACCGTCGAACGCAGCCACCTTGGACTTCATCCAGAGAACCAAAGCCGTCGTTGCGGGATCGTTTGTCTCGGACGCCCAGTCGTCCGCTTGGGCCAGCCAGCCCTTCGCAATCGCTGCCTGGCCGCGCTCGAAGTACCGACCCGTGAGCGTGACCGCATCGGTCACTGCCAAAGGCACGTCGCCTGCCTTGGTATGCGCGGCGACGGCGCGAACCAGAATCGGCATGGCCGCATCGCTCTTGCCGGTGCACTGCAGGGCGAGGGCCCATTGATGCAGATCTTCGCCGTTGAGCGAAGCTGCGGTGTCGGCTTTCTCGAATAGCGTTACGGCTTCGTCCCACGCTTGCGCGGCAGCAGCACGTTGCGCGCGCGTCCGCACGTCGGATTTGTCATCGGCGTTTGTCTCCGCGGGCTTGGCGTGCCCGCGCTCGTCAACGATACAGAAGCGATATCCCTTGCCGGGCACGTTGCGGATGGCGCCGTCCAGGCCGCCCTTGCGCAGCACGGCACGTAGCGCGCTCACGGCCCGCTGCAGTGAATTGTCGGTAACGGTCACGTGAGGCCAGACGGCTTCCAACAGCTCGTCCTTTGAAACGAGTCTCTCGCGATTGTGAACGAGATAGACCAGGAGATCGAAGACGCGTGGCTGCAACGGGATTTCTTGCCGCGCGCACATGACTACGCGACCCGCTTCGTCGAGTTCGAAGGGTCCAAATTCGATGGCCATGTCGTTGAGTCCCGAGAAGGTCAAAAAGGTTCAACCAAAGATCAGGCCTTGGTCAGGGCGCGGTAAGGACGTTCAGCGCCACCCGCGCCTAAAAGCTCCTCATGGCACGCGGCCATTCGCGGCCAACCACTGAGGAGATACACATGGAACTTTACGTCATCCGCCGTCCGAGCGCCTGGGCCGACCTCAACGAACTGGAAGCCGCCGGCGCCAAGTCTGCGAAGATCGGCAATGAGCAGATGTCGGACCGCGTCCGCTGGGTCCGCAGCTATGTGGTCCACGAGGCCGACGGTCGCATCGGCACCTTCTGCATTTATGAAGCGCGCGACGGCGAATCGATTCGCGAGCATGCGCGCCGTGTCGGCATGCCCGGCGAGGAATTCTACAAGGTCGCCACCACCGTCGTCGTGCGGAGCGACCCGGCACAACAGACCGCAGCGGCGGAATGACTGTTGGCGCGGGCGCCCGTCTTCAACTTGCGAATTCATACAAGGAAACGATCATGTCTATCATATTCGAAGCGCCGCCCGCGCTGACTCCGTCACACAGATATCTCGTTGCCCTGCTGTTGCGCTTTCGCCGGTTCGTCAACCGGTCAGTTGCTAACATGCTGGCGAACCGCGAGCGGCAGGCAAGGCGCCTCATGCTGAGGAGGCTCGCCGAACGGAAGCTTCGCCGCTAGCTCCGGCAAAAAGTGGCGATGCTGCTGCTGGACTGTTCTGGGCAGCGCGACGCCAACGGTCGCCGGCGAGTACCCTCCTCGCTGGCAACCGTGCCTTTTCGCAAATGCGCCAATCTGTCCCGCCTTTCGCAGGTGGCAGAGGCCGGGTGATACGATACTTTCCTGAAAACTCAGGAGGGAAGAAAAAATGCCAACGAAAATCAACCGCCGCCACTTCATCGCTGCAGGTAGCGCGGTAGCCGCCATGCCTTTGCTCTCGCGCAGCGCCTCGGCGCAAGCCGCCTGGCCGTCGCGGAATATCCGCATGGTCTGCAGCTATCCAGCGGGCGGGCAGACCGACCTGCTGGCGCGCGCCTTCGGCGATTTCATCGGCAGGCAAATTGGCAAGACCGTCGTCATCGAGAACAAGGCCGGCGCCTCCGGCGCGATCGGCACCGCGGAAGTCGCGCGCGCCGAGCCCGATGGCCACACCGTCCTGTGCTCGATCTCGACCACCTATGTGATGAACCGGGCGATGATCAAGAATCCCGGCTACGACATGGACAAGGACCTGACGCTCGTCAGCGTCATCCCCGGCGCCGGGCTGCTGCTGGTTGCGAACCCGAAGCTGAACATCAAGACGCTGGATGATTTCGTCGCTTTTGCGAAGAAGAGCGGCAAGGTGAATTTCGGCACCTACAGCGCGGGCTCGGCCCCGCACATGACCGTCAACGAGCTCAACAAGCAGTACGGCCTCAAGATCGAGCCGATCCACTATCGCGGCGAGGCGCCGATGTGGACCGGGCTCGCCGAAGGTTCGCTCGATGCCGCCATGGGCAGCTACACGGCGGCGCAATCGGTCCTGCAAAGCAACCACGGCGTCGTCTTCGCCGTGCATTCGAAGAAGGTCGATGCGATTCCTGCGATCAAGACCCTGCCGGAGCAGGGCGCGACATCGAAATTCTTCACCGTCAGCGGCTTCACCGGCTGGGCCGTGCCGAAGGCGACGCCGCAGCCAATCGTCGACCGGCTGTCCGAACTTTGCGTGGCCGCGAACAACGATCCCAAGGTGAAGGAAGTCCTCGCCACCTTCGTGCTGGAGCCGGCGATCGGCTTCAAGGAAAGCAACGCGCTGTATCAGCGCGAATTGCCGGTCTGGATGGAGACCGCGAAATCGCTCGGCATCGAGCCGGCCTAAGCCGACGGCTGGCGGCCTTCAGCGGTGCGCGGTGCAACCGCGAGCAGGGCCGCCGCCGCAAATGCCAGCAAGGCGGCAAGCTGAAAGGTCCGCTGGAAGGCTTCGAGGAAACCCTGGTTCGTGTTCAGAATCTCGAACACCATCAGGACAATCGAGGCGGCAGTCACGGTACCCAGCGTTCGCGTCAGCAGGACGAGACTGCCCGCCACGCCGCGATCCCTCAGCGGTAGCGCCGCGGTGACGATATCCGAATAGGCGAGCTGGAACAGGCCGAGGCCGATACCCTGCAGGGCAAGTCCGGCGATGCGGAGGATCGTCGGGGTCTGCTCCGTCCACGCACCGACCCAGAACAGGCCGGCGCCGATGGCGGCTGCGCCGGCTATCGTCAGCCGCTCGGCGGAAATGTGCCGCCCGACGAGACGGCCGCCGATTGGCGCGGCCAGCACGGCGCCTGCCGCAGCCGTAGCCAGGATGGCGCCGCTCTCGGCGAGCGAATAGCCGGGGATGCGCGCCAGAAAGTAGGGCACCAGCAGCCAGACCGAAAAGGCAGCAAGGTTGGCGAGCACGCTGACGAGGTTGAGCAGCGCAAATCCGCCCTGCCTGAGCAGGCCGACCGCGATGATCGGGCGCGCCGTCTGCGACTCCCGGAAGATGAAGGCGGCAAATGCGATTGCAGATACCAGTGCGAACCCGACCGCGGAGAGTTCGCGAACGCGGTTGATGGCCATCAGCATCGTCACCAGGCCCAGCACCAGCGCGATGCCTCCGAACAGGTCGAAGCGATCGCTGGCTTGGCGCGGCGGCGACGCCGGCATGCCGCGCAAGAGCAGCAGTGCGGCGATAGCGATGGGAATGCGAAACCAGAACACCGCGGGCCAATCCCAGACTGCCGTCAGGGCGCCGCCAACCAGAGGACCGAGCATCAGGCCAAGCGACAGCATCATGGTATAGATGCCGAGCGCCCGGCTGCGCCGCTCCTCGCCGTAGAGCGACGTCATCAGCGCCGCGCCGCAGCTCAGCACCAGCGCTGCGCCGACACCCTGCAGGCAGCGAAACACCAGCATCGCGCCGTAGCTCGGCGCGCAACTGACGAGCAGCAGCGCCACCGCGCTGCAGATCAGGCCGATCCGGAAAACCTGCGCGTGGCCGACGGTGTCGCCGATGCGCCCGAGCACGAGCAGCAGGCTGGCGTAGGTCAGCACGTAGGAGATCACGACCCACTGGATGTCGCTGACCTCAAGGCCGAAGCCGCGGGTGATGGCGGGGAAGGCGATATTCACCGCCGTGTCGAGCTGCGTCGCTGATGTGCCGAGCCCGATCATGGCGATCTGCCACGGTTTGGCGTGGAGCCAGCCGGCTGGTGTCGGGGGAGGGGCGCGTTCGCTCGTCTGAGGCACGTGAAAACCTGCGGGCAGACGTTACGCCGGCGCGAAGGCGATGCCGCCATCGCCGCCAACGTCGCGCGTCAGCCGTCCGGCCGAGGCGAGCATGTTCAGATGGGCAAGCGCTTCGCCAAATGCCTGGCGTGGATTGACGTAGAGCACGCGCGGAAAAATCTCCTGCGCGATCAGAAACGCATTCGTCTTGCCGTTGATAACGGATGCCACGTCCTCGAGGCGGGCTTGATGATGCTCGCGCAGCTGAGCAAGCCGCGCATGTAGCCCGTGGAACGGCAGGCCGTGCGAGGGCAGCACCAGCGTATCCGGCGGCAGCGCTTCGAGCCGCGTCAACGCATCCAGATACTCCTTCATCGGGTTGGCCTCCGGTTGCGCGGGCGGCGCGATCACCGACGGCGTCATGTGCGACAGAATCTGGTCGCCCGCGATCAGGATCTTGTCATCATCGCAAAAGAACAGCGCGTGCTCCGGCGAATGCCCGCCCGCCGTGATGACGCGCCATTCGCGCCGCCCCATGGCGATCACCTCGCCGTCCCGGATGCGCATGAACTCGCGCGGCGGCCGACCGCCGAGATATTTCTGATGGCGCTGCGCGTCGGCGATTCGAGCGGCATCCTCATCCGACGCGCCGTTTCGTGTCAGGAAGGCGGCGAAGTGCTCGTCCGGACCTTGCTCGCGCTCATGCCAAATCTTCCAGCCGCTGAGCCATTCGGCCAGCGTCATGCGGACGGCGCACTTCGTTTCCTTCACGAAGTATCCGGCGAGGCCGGAATGATCGGCATGCGCATGGGTAAGGGTCAGGTTCTGCAGGGGACGGCTGCGCAGCAATCCGCGCCAGAGCTTGTCCCACATCTCGAAGCTGTCGTCGGTGTTCAAGCCGCAGTCGACCATGGTCCATCCCGGCCCGTTGTCGAGCAGCCAGCAATTGACGTGATTGGGCGCCGTCGGCATCGGAAGCCGTACCCAGAACAGGCCGGGCAGGAGATCCGTCAACTCGCCATAGGCGGGCGGACGCTGCACCGTGAAATTCAGATCGTCAGACATTCGTTGCCCCCGCGCCGCGTCCCATGACGCATGATTTCGCGCCGGCCCGCCGGCTTGAGCGTCGATGCAAGCTTACGCAATTTGGTCGGGCCGGCAACGCTGCGGAGATTTAATGGCTGCCATGCGGACGATAGCAGCAGAAATCTTCAATCAACCGGTCGGTGGCTTTCCGGAGTAAACTGCCAATTGAGCGTCGAAAGCCCGCTTGTAGGCGGGCCGCGCTTCGCCGCGGGCGACATAAGCGCTCAGGTTTGGATATTCGTCCAGAATGCCCGATGACCTCAGCCTGAGCAGCACCGACACCATCATCAGGTCGCCCGCGCTGAACGTACCGTCGAGCCAGGCGGCATCGCCCAGGCGAGCGGATAGTTGCCTCATCCGGCCGCGCACGCGATCCGCGACGAGCGGCATGCGCTCCTTGTTCCAGGGCTTGTCGCCCTCAAGCAACCTGGCGGTTCCGAGCTCGAGGATCGGCGGCTCCACCGTGTTGACCGCGGCGAACATCCAGGTGATCGCGCGAGCCCGGGCATTGGCATCGTCCGGCAGCAGGCCCGCATTGCGCTGGGCGAGATGCAACACGATCGACCCTGTCTCGAACAGGGTGAGATCGCCTTCCTCGTAGGTCGGAATCTGGCCGAATGGATGAAGCGCCAGATGCGCGGGCTCCTTCATCGCACGGAACGAAACAAGGCGAACCTCGTAGGGTTGGCCCACTTCTTCAAGCGCC
>DATEJC010000346.1:0-6946 GCA_035278345.1 Bradyrhizobium sp.
TGTTCGCCGATTAAAGTGGTACGTGAGCTGGGTTCAGAACGTCGTGAGACAGTTCGGTCCCTATCTGCCGTGGGTGTTGGAATGTTGAGAGGATTTGTCCCTAGTACGAGAGGACCGGGATGAACGTACCTCTGGTGGAGCAGTTGTCGCGCCAGCGGCAGTGCTGCATAGCTATGTACGGACGGGATAACCGCTGAAAGCATCTAAGCGGGAAACCCACCTCAAAACGAGCATTCCCTTGAGAACCGTGGAAGACGACCACGTTGATAGGCCGGGTGTGGAAGTGCAGCAATGCATGCAGCTTACCGGTACTAATCGTTCGATCGGCTTGATTGCTCTCATTGTCAGTGTCCATGAGGACATGACCAGCGAATAGGGAGTGGCGAATAGGATGAACATCATCCATTCGCCAGTCGCTGCTCACCATTCGCCAGGGCGCGCATCGCGCCCTCCGCTTGCTTCGTATCAATATCTGTCCTTCGCCGGCCTGGTGGTCCTAGCGAGGAGCCTGAACCCGATCCCATCCCGAACTCGGCCGTTAAACTCCTCAGCGCCAATGGTACTATGGCTCAAGCCCTGGGAGAGTAGGTCGCTGCCAGGCCTGCCAAGGACAATCGAAATTCCTCTTTACCTGTCACGAATACAAAACGCCGTCTCCTTCTCGGAGGCGGCGTTTTTGTTTGTGCCGGCGGTCTCTCTGCCGTGCGATTCCGTCGCGTTGTCGGCGAAGCGCAGGCGCATCGGCCTTACTTCCGACAAACGCCGGAATTGTTCTCCGCTCGCTGAAGTAGAGGCCGTCCCATGAAACACTTCGCCCCGCATTTGCTTGCGCTCCTAGCTCTGGTCGCGACCATCCTCGGTCTGCCTGCGGTTGCAGCGGCGCAGCCGAAGCTGGAAATGCACCGCGTGGGCGTCAACGCCGACGACGGCTCGGGATGGCATCTTGCCGTATCGAGCAAGGGCTCGTTCTCGGTGCTGTTGCCGATACCGTTCAACGATTTCACCACCAACAATGCCACAACCGGCGAGACCACCTATGTGGTGGGCGGCAAGAGTTCCGAAGGCATCAAGTTTGTCGCCGTCGAACTGCCGCCGGGCGCCAAGCCGCCACCGGATCTGGCTTCGATTCCGAAATCGCTCGCAGCTAATCCGGCGAACAAGGTCTCCGATGTCGTCAGGAGCACCAAGGGCGACGCGGACATCCTGACGTTGACGATGACCGACGGCACCAAGACCCTGTACATGCGCTACATTCAGACCAAGGGCGCGCGCTATACGCTGACCATCGAATTTCCCAACGCCTACCGCGAGCTGGTCGCGGCCAACAAGGACAGGTTTTTCGACTCCTTCAAGCTCAAGGCGAAATCGTGATCCGGGCCGCCTGCCTGATCTGACCATCTTGTGATCCGGCGGCCTTGATTTGTCGCCTGTAGCGTTCGAAGTTCACGCCACGTTCATTTCGAGTTCCGTACTCCTTGCATCCGGAACGCTGAAATCCGCATCCATTCGAGGAGACCTTCATGCGTGACTTCGTTCGTCCCCTCGCCGCTGCGCTCGGCATCGCCGGCATTGCCGTCGGGATCTCGGTCGTCTCGAACAGCGACGCCTTCGCGCAGGCCAAGCAGCAGCAGATGGCGCCGCCGCAGAAGCAGGCTCCCGCCCAGGCTGCGCCGCCGCAAGCTGCCCAAGCCCCCGAGCTGAAGCAGGTCGCGCTGACCGACAAGCAGATCGAAAGCGTGCTCTCGGCGCAAAAGGACATGGACGCGATCACCGACAAGCTTCCGGACAACGCCCCGCCGGATCCCAAGATCGACGCCAAGCTCGACGAAGTCGCCAAGAAGTACGGCTTTGCCAATTATCCGGATTACGCGACAGTGGTCGATAACATCAGTCTCGTGCTCGGCGGTGTCGATCCTGCGACCAAGAAATATGTCGGCACCGAAGCCGTCATCAAGGCGCAGATCGCGCAGCTAACGGCCGACAAGAAAATGTCGGCCAAGGACAAGAAGGACGCGCTCGCCGACCTCAACGAGGCGCTGAAGCAGAAGCAGCCGGAGGTTCAGAACAAGGGCAATATCGACCTCGTCCTGAAATACTACGACAAGCTCAGCGACGCATTCGGCGACGACCAGCAATAGGCGGCTCGTGCCCTGTTACTTGCGCATGATCTCGTCGGAAAACCGGTGCCCACATTTCCGGATCATGTGCTAACCAATCGATCGGCGGACCAAGCAGAAGCCCCGGAGAGCGATCTCCGGGGCTTCGTCATTTCAGGATATGCGCTGGGGACCGGTCAGGTCCTGGTGCGCATGCGCATCATGAAGCTGTCGTAGCCGAGTTCGGCGACCTGATTCCAGGCCAGCGAGTCGCTGCGGAACGCCGTCAGGCTTTCATACATCTTCTTGAAGTGCGGATTGGTCTTGGAGAGATCGGCATAGATCTCGCTGGCTGCCTTGTAGCAGGCCTCCAGCACGTCCTGCGGGAACGGCCGCAAAATGGCGCCGGCCACCAGCAGGCGCTTCAGGGCCGCCGGGTTGACGTAGTCGTACTTGCCCGTGACCCAGGTGAAGGTATCGCGCGAAGCCGTTTCGATCGCTGCCTGGTAGTGCTTCGGCAGCGCGTTGAACTTCTCGATGTTCATGACGTTGTGGCCCTGGCCGGTGCCTTCCCACCAACCCGGATAGTAGTAGTACTTGGCGACCTTCACGAAGCCGAGCTTTTCGTCGTCATAGGGCCCGACCCACTCGGCGGCGTCGATGGTGCCCTTTTCCAGCGCGGGGTAGATGTCGCCGCCGGCGATCTGCTGCGGCACGCCTCCCACCTTCGCGATGATGGTGCCGGCGAAACCGCCGACACGGAATTTCAGCCCCTTGAAGTCGTCGATGTTCTTCATCTCCTTCCGGAACCAGCCGCCCATCTGCGCGCCGGTCGAGCCGGTCGGAATGGCGGTGACATTGTATCCCTTTAGAAGATCGTTGAGCATCTCGGTGCCGCCGCCGAAATGCAGCCAGGCGATGTGCGAGCGCGTGTTGAGGCCGAACGGCAGCGAGGTGCCGAAGGTGAACGCGGGATCCTTGCCCCAGTAGTAATACAGCGCCGTGTTGCCCATCTCGACCGTGCCGTTTCCGACCGCGTCGAGCACCTGCAGGCCCGGCACGATTTCGCCGGCGGCGAACGGCTGGATCTGGAACTTGTTGTCGGTGACTTCGGCCACCCGCTTGGCAAAATATTCGCAGCCGCCATAGAGCGTATCCAGCGCCTTCGGCCAGCTCGTGGCGTATCGCCACTTAATCTCCGGATTCGATTGTGCGATCGCGGGCGCCGCCACTGCGCTCGCGGCGACACCGACACCGGTCACCTTCAAGAAATCACGACGTTTCATGCGCTTCCCTCTCCGCTGTTTGCCCCTAACCTCGACAGGAGCGGCGATCTTGCTGTCGCCTTTTTGCTTCGCCGATGGCCTGGCGTTTTTTTATTTGTGTATCTGAAACCGGCTTCCGAACCCCTATGCTGGGGCTTGTCGAAAAACCGAACGCTTTGAGATTCCAGACTGCGCGCAGGATGGCCAAACACACCCCGGGAATCAAGAGCATAGGAAGGGCACCGTGCCCGCCCGCCCGCCACAACGCAGGTGCGAACAGAGGGATTAACGGCGACATCTTGCACCAAAGTCGTAAAGGTCGGCGCCCATGCCGTGGATGCGCTCCTGCGCCGCGTCAGACTGACGTGCCAGACATCATCTGCTAGGGATGGGCGGCAATCGTGCCGGGAGTTGAGCGATGGCAGGCAAGAAGGTTGTGGTCGCGGGCGCAACGGGGCTGGTCGGCAACGCGGCCCTGCGACATTTCGCGCGTGCCGGCGGCGCCGAGGTCGTGGCCCTCTCCCGCCGCAAGCCGCGCCAGTTGCACGGTGCGCGCCATGTGCCCATCGACCTCACGGACGCTGCGCAATGCGCGCAAGCGGCGGCGGAGCTCGCCGGCACAACCCATCTGATCTATGCCGCGCTCTACGAGGCGCCGAATCTGATCGACGGCTGGCGCGATCCGCACCAGATCGATACCAACGACCGCATGCTGCGCAATCTGATGGCGGCGCTCGAGCCGGTCGCGCCGGCGCTGAGGCATGTGGCGCTGCTGCAGGGCACCAAGGCCTATGGCTCCCATGTCCGCCCGCTCAAGGTGCCGGCGCGCGAGGGCCGCTCGGAAATGTACGAGCAGCCGAATTTCTACTGGGCGCAGGAGAACTTTCTGCGCGGCCTGCAGAAGGGCAAGACCTGGCACTTCAGCATTCTGCGTCCCGTGCTGATCGTCGGGCTTGCCATGGGCGGCGCGATGGACCTGATCCCGCCGCTCGGCGTCTATGCCGCCATGCTGCGCGAAGAGGGACGCGACCTCGATTATCCCGGCGGCGCGCCGCGCGTCGGACAGGCGGTTGACGTCGATCTGCTGGCCCGCGCCATCGCCTGGTGCGGCGAATCGGACGCTGCGCGCAACGAAGCCTTCAACGTCACCAATGGCGACGTCTTCGCCTGGGAAAACATCTGGCCGGCCGTGGCGGATGCGCTCGGCATGAAGCCGGGCAGGGCGGTGCCGCTGTCGCTGGCGCAGGAATGCAGGAAATGGATCGCGCCATGGGATGAGCTCCGGCGCAAGCACAGCCTGATTTCGCCGGGCCTGGAGGAGTTTGTCGGCCTGTCCTTTCAGTATGCCGACTACCAGATGCGCTACGGCCAGACCGAACCCGGCCCGCCCTCGATCGTCTCCACGGTGAAGATCAACCAGGCGGGCTTCACCGAGATGATGGATACCGAAGCGATGTTCAAGAAGTGGTTCGCGGAGGCGAAGGCGAGCAAACTGCTGCCCTAGGCCTTGGCGTACGCCGCCTCCATCGCCTTGCGCGTCTTCACCGTATCGTTGTCCGCATCGAACTCGACGTCGCTCCAGCGCACGACCGAGCCATGGGCGACGTCGTTCTTCAGCTTGACGCGATGCGCCAGCCCAATCGGCAGCGCGCCCGCCTTCAGGCTCGCGGCCGCCGGCATCAATTTGCCCCAGACCGTGTAGCCGCCTTCGCCGTCGAGCATCTCGCCGGCACGCAGGTTCTTCTTTGCAACGGAAGCGACATCGCCGCGAAAGCCGTGCGGCTGGCCGGTCGGCTCCTTGCGCAGCGCCGCCGACAGCACGGAGATGTTCAGCTCGAGCCCGATCAGATGATAGGGCTTGTACATCGCCGCATAGCGCCCGCTGGCGTCGGTCTTCAGCCCATACTGCTTGAAGCAGTCCGCGGCGTATTCGTTCGGCGCCTCCAGCACGACATAGACGCCCCAGCGCAAATCGCGAAACACGGGACGGCCGTCGCGCTCCAGCGACGACACCACTTCCACCACGCCCGATTTCTCCAGCACGCCGCCTTGCTCGCGCGGCCGCATCACATGCGGCAGATCGTCGACGCCGCAGGGCGGAAACAGCAGGCCATTCGTCGGCACGTCGAGGCCGGTCGCATTGGCAATCGCCGCCATCTCGATCGCCGACTTGGTGCCGTCGAGGAAGGAGTTGAACATCTGCGGGTTCATGCCGGCCGATTGTGCTTCGCCGGCCGTGAGGCCGTAATGCTGCCAGACGCCGTCGGGCGTCACATCGTGATAGGCCGGCAGATACTTCGTGCCCTTGCCGGCGGCGACGACGCGGAATCCGGTCGCGCGCGCCCAGTCCACCATTTCGGCGGTAAGCGCCGGCTGGTCGCCATAGGCGAGCGAATAGACCACGCCTGCCTTGCGCGCTTCTTCCGCAAGCAGCGGCCCCGCCAGCACGTCGGCCTCGACATTGACCATGACGATGTGCTTGCCCGCCGCGATTGCCGCGCGCGCGTGCCGGATGCCGACGGCGGGATTGCCGGTCGCCTCCACCACCACTTCGATATCGCCGGTCATCGCCTTGATGCCGTCGGTCACAAAATTCGTCGCCGCGATCCGCGCATCGTCCCAGCCGACGGCGCGGCAGGCATCTTTCGCGCGCTGCGGATCGAGGTCGACGATGACGGGCACTTCAAGCCCCGGCGTGTGCGGCACCTGCGACAGAAACATCGAGCCGAACTTGCCGGCGCCGATCAACGCGACACGAACCGGCTTGCCGGCCGCGCGGCGTGCGTTGAGAAGGTGGGAGAGATTCATTTGAACTGTCCAATCAACAAACGTCATTCCGGGGCGACGCGTTGGCGTCGAACCCGGAATCTCGAGGTTCCGGGTTCGCGCTTCGCGCGCCCCGGAACGACTGTCAAGATACTACTCCGCCGCCTGCCTTGGCGCCCGCGCCAGCCGCACCAGCGCATCGTCCTCCACCGTTTCGATCGGCGTGAAATCGCGGTGCGCGATGTAGTCCGGCCGCGTCGGCGTGCGGATGTAGTTCGAGACGGCGTTGAGCGTCAGATACACGATCTTGCGCGGGTAGGGCGTGATGTTGCCGCTTGATCCGTGCACCAGATTGCCGTGGAACATCAGCATGCCGCCGGCCTTGCCGGTCGGCGCTACAATGCCGCCTTCCTTGACCAGCCGCGTCACCGTCTCCTCGTCCAGCGTCCACAGCGGGTAGGACGTGGTCTCGAGGTCATGCGAGGCCTTCAGATCTCCCGCATTCTGGCTGCGCGGCACCAGCATCAGTGGGCCGTTGATCGGCATCACCTCATCGAGGAAGATCGCGATATTCATGGCGCGCGGCAGCGGCATGCCGTCGTCGCGCTTCCAGGTGCCGTAATCCTGGTGCCATTGCCAGACGTCGCCGGTGAAGGCTGCCTTCGCATTGATCTTGAACTGGTGCATGTAGACCTTTTCGCCGAACAGCTGCTCGATCGGCTCGATCATGCGCGGGTGCCTGCCGAGGGTGCCGAAGGCCTCGTTGTAGAGATGCGCGGCAAAGGCAGTACGCGGCGCACCGCTCTTCTCGCGCCAGAC
>DATEJC010000347.1:0-2363 GCA_035278345.1 Bradyrhizobium sp.
GTCACGTCGAATTCAAGATCGGCGTGGTGCATCCGGTGCAGCCGCCACACCACCGGCACGGCGTGGAACAGCACGTGCTGGAAGTAGATGGCGAGGTCGAGCAGGATCACCGAGGCCGCGATCGCAAGCCAAGTCGGCGCTTCGAGTGCCCTGAAAAGTCCCCAGCCGTGGGCCTCGGTGAGCAGCGCCATGCCGACCGTGGCCAGCGGGAAGACGAGCCGGACGACCACGGTGTTGAGGGCTATAATGCCGAGATTGCTTGGCCAGCGCCGGGCGCGGCCGATCTCCTGATGTCGCCGCGGCGACAGCCATTCCCACAGCGCCATCAACGCAAGGATGCCGGCGAAGGCACTCAAGCGGATCAGGGGTTCGTGGGCAAGTAGCGTCTCGGACACCGCGCTTGATCGCCGGCTATTATTCAATCAATATCGTGATTGATCCATAGAGGGACGTGCAATGTCAAGCCTCGGTCCGAAACAGCATGTCTTTGCCAGTCTGGCGGCGATCGCGCAGGCGCTCGGGCATGCCCACCGTCTCGAAATGCTTGAGCACCTCGCGCAAGGCGAGCGCAGCGTCGAAGACCTCGCGGACCGCGCCGGTATCACGCTCGCCAATTGTTCCCGCCACTTGCAGCTGCTGCGCCGCGCCGGGCTGGTCGAGGGCCGACGCGAGGGCAAGCGAGTATTCTATCGGCTCGCCGGCGAGGACGCCGTGATCGGTCTCCTGAACGCGCTGAGCCGGGTCGGCGAGCGGAACAGCGCGGAGATCGCCCGTGTCATGGCGAGCTATTTCCGCGCGCGGGACGAGTTGGAGCCGGTATCGCCTCAAACCCCGGCTAAGGCGGTACGTTTGAGAGCGAAGCGGGTTCGCGGCGGTGTGGCAAGGGCTCGGGCGATCTGCTTGGTGCAACGCAGGAGGGTCTCACGAGCATGGCGGACGACCTTTGCAACGGTGTTGAGCAGCAAGAAGCGCAGCCGCTTGGGTCTTGCAGTGTGAAATTCCTCGGGTAGGCCGACGCGCTTGTAGGCCGAGAGCAGGTTGTAGAGGATCACGTTGAGGCGCAGCCAGGCGGCGTTGGCGCCGAACTTCTGACTGGGCAGGGCGGCGCCGGCAAGTTCGTTCATCAGTACGTCGTGGGCATGCTCGATGGTTCCGGCCTTCTGCCGGTGCCAGCGGATCAGATCGAGGCCACTGCCGCCTTCGGGATCGGAACGGTTGGTGACGATGCAGAAGTGGCGGACGCGGTTGCCGTCGCGCAGCAGCTCGCCCTGGCGCGAGCGAATGCGGATGGCGAGATAGCGGCGCGGCGAAACGGCATCCTTGCTCCAGATGCCGTCGCTGGGCAGATAATTGACCTCGGCCCACTCGCGGATCGCATCGGCCTCGTGCTGGTCGGCTTTCCAGTGATCCTCGGGCAGCGCGGCGATGCATTCGGCCAATTGCGGGCTCATATCGGCCGAGATGGCATAGCCGATCGCCTGCGCGTCGAGCCAGCGCATTAGCTCGTGCTCGTACAGCGCGCTGTCGCCGCGCAGATAGATCTTGTCGATGCCGCCCGGCAGCGCGGCCAGCGCCTTTTCGACCACCCGACGGTTGCCCGACCCGGCCGGCACATTGCCGTCGCGGAACTCATCGGCGACGATCACGTCCTGTTCCGCCCACAGCGCCAGCACGGGCTGATAGCCGCGATTGCCGTCGTAAGTGCGTTTGGCCGCGCGCTTGTCGCAGTGGATCACGGTGGCGTCGACATCGAGGGTCGCCGCCTTCACCGGCCGGCGACATTGCAGGTCGAGGACGAGTTCGGCATTGGCCTTGGCCAAACCCAACAGCGGTGCCGTCTCGGCGGCGACCGGCGCTTTGCCTTCCTGCAGCAGCGGCAGATCTTCGGCATGGAATTGCGCCAGAAAATCCCGCGCCGTCTGCGCGGCCGGCAGCTCGTGCCCCAGCAGCAGCGCCAGCGCCTTGTCCTGCCGGAACTGATCGAGATCTTCCGTCCGCTCGCCACCTGCCGCCCACATCGCCAATAGGCTCTCCACCACTTCCGTCGCGCCCAGCCCGCGCCGACGGCTCTTCAGCTTGACCTCCCGGTCGATCACCGCCGCCGTCCCGGTCTGACGAAACGCCTCGATCAATCCGGGAACCCCCGCATGCCCGGTAATCAGCCCGGTTTCCAGCTCGACATCGATCTCGAAATCCAACCGCTCCGCCATGCCCTCCCCCGCACCAAGCGGGTGAAAGTTACCATCCGGCCAGAACAAAAGCAGAATCAACAGCTTCCACGCAAAATCAGACGAATCCTCTGTTGAAATATCTGGATTTTCGGTCATAGGGGTATTAAGAACGCAGTATAGGGAAAGAGTGTA
>DATEJC010000348.1:0-2880 GCA_035278345.1 Bradyrhizobium sp.
TTCGGCGCTCTACAAGGGCAAGCCCGTCAAGGCGCTGACCGAAGGCAAGAACTCGACCGGCGGCCGCAACAGCAACGGCCGTATCACGGTGCGCTTCCGCGGCGGTGGCCACAAGAAGGCCTACCGCGTGGTCGACTTCAAGCGCGACAAGGTCGACGTCGCCGCTGTCGTCGAGCGCCTCGAATACGATCCGAACCGCACCGCGTTCATCGCGCTGGTGAAGTATGCCGATGGCGAGCAGGCCTACATCCTGGCGCCGCAGCGCCTCGCCGTGGGTGACAGCGTCATCGCCGGCAGCCATGTCGACGTGAAGCCGGGCAACGTCATGCCGCTCGGCAACATGCCGGTCGGCACCATCGTTCACAACATCGAGCTGAAGATCGGCAAGGGCGGCCAGCTGGCGCGCTCGGCCGGCACCTACGCCCAGCTCGTCGGCCGCGACCAGGACTATGTGATCATCCGCCTGAACTCGGGCGAGCAGCGTCTCGTGCACGGCCGTTGCCGCGGCACCATCGGCGCGGTGTCGAACCCCGATCACATGAATATCTCGATCGGCAAGGCCGGCCGCACCCGCTGGATGGGCTGGCGCCCGCACAACCGCGGCGTGGTCATGAACCCGATCGACCACCCGCATGGCGGCGGCGAAGGCCGCACCTCGGGCGGCCGTCACCCGGTCACCCCGTGGGGCAAGCCGACCAAGGGCAAGAAGACCCGGTCCAACAAGTCGACCGACAAATTCATTCTCCTAAGCCGCCACAAGCGGAAGAAGTAAGGAACACCGGACATGGTTCGTTCAGTCTGGAAAGGCCCGTTCGTCGAAGGCTCGCTGCTGAAGAAGGCAGATGCCGCGCGCGCGTCCGGCCGTCACGATGTGATCAAGATCTGGAGCCGCCGCTCGACCATCCTGCCGCAGTTCGTCGGCCTGGTGTTCGGCGTCTACAACGGCCAGAAGCACGTGCCGGTGTCGGTCAACGAGGAAATGGTCGGTCACAAGTTCGGCGAGTTCTCGCCGACCCGGACCTTCCATGGCCATTCGGGCGACAAGAAAGCCAAGAAGGCTTGAGGATTAGACGATGAGCAAACCAAAGCGCGAACGGAGCCTCGCCGATAACGAGGCCAAGGCAGTCGCCAGGATGCTGCGGGTTTCCCCGCAGAAGCTCAATCTTGTCGCGCAGCTGATCCGCGGCCGCAAGGCTTCGGCCGCGCTCGCCGACCTGCAGTTCTCGCGCAAGCGGATCGCGGTCGACGTCAAGAAGTGCCTGGAGTCGGCGATCGCCAACGCCGAGAACAACCATGACCTCGATGTCGACGATCTCGTCGTTGCCGAGGCCCATGTCGGCAACGGCATCGTGATGAAACGTTTCGCACCGCGCGGCCGTGGCCGTTCGGGCCGTGTCTACAAACCGTTCTCGCACCTGACCATCGTGGTTCGTCAGGTCGAGGCCGAGGCTGGCGCTTAAGAAGGGCGCAGGAGAAAACGATGGGTCAAAAGATCAATCCGATCGGGCTGCGTCTCGGCATCAACCGGACCTGGGATTCCCGCTGGTTCGCCGGCAAGAGCGAGTACGGCAAGCTGCTGCACGAGGACGTCAAGATCCGCGAGATCCTGCACAAGGAGCTCAAGCAGGCTGCCGTCGCGCGCATCGTGATCGAGCGTCCGCACAAGAAGTGCCGCGTCACCATCCACTCGGCGCGTCCGGGCGTGGTGATCGGCAAGAAGGGCGCCGACATCGACAAGCTGCGCAAGAAGGTCGCCGAGATCACCGATTCCGACGTCGTCATCAACATCGTCGAAATCCGCAAGCCCGAGCTCGACGCCACGCTCGTTGCCGAATCGATCGCCCAGCAGCTCGAGCGCCGCGTGGCGTTCCGCCGCGCCATGAAGCGCGCCGTGCAGTCGGCGATGCGCCTCGGCGCCGAGGGCATCCGCATCAACTGCTCGGGCCGTCTCGGCGGCGCCGAAATCGCCCGCATGGAGTGGTATCGCGAGGGCCGCGTGCCGCTGCACACGCTGCGCGCCGACGTCGATTACGGCGTTGCCACCGCCTTCACGACCTTCGGCACCTGCGGCGTCAAGGTCTGGATCTTCAAGGGCGAGATCCTCGAGCACGATCCGATGGCCCAGGACAAGAAGATGGCCGAGGGCGAGACGGGTTCGCGTCCGCGCCGCGACGCTGCCTGAACCGAACAGAGAGTTTGAGGGCGTAAAGCCATGATGCAACCTAAGAAAACGAAGTTCCGGAAGGCGCATAAGGGCCGTATCCACGGCACCGCGACTTCGGGCGCAACGTTGTCCTTCGGCCAGTACGGCCTGAAGGCGATGGAGCCCGATCGCGTTACCGCGCGGCAGATTGAAGCCGCCCGCCGTGCGCTGACCCGCCACATGAAGCGCGCCGGCCGCGTCTGGATCCGCGTGTTCCCCGATGTGCCGGTGTCGAAGAAGCCCGCCGAAGTCCGCATGGGCTCCGGCAAGGGCACGCCCGAATACTGGGTGGCGCGGGTCAAGCCCGGCCGCGTGATGTTCGAGATCGACGGCGTGACCGAGCAGACTGCCAGGGAATCGCTGGCGCTCGCCGCAGCCAAGCTGCCGATCAAGACGCGCTTCGTTGCGCGCATCGCGGAGTAACCGATATGGCCGAGATGAAAATCGAAGATATCCGCGCGATGACCGACGACCAGAGGGAGGATGCCGTCCTCAATCTGAAGAAGGAGCGCTTCAACCTGCGTTTCCAGCGCGCTACCGGGCAGCTGGAGAACACCTCGCGCATGCGGGAAGCCCGCCGCGATATCGCCCGTATCAAGACCGTCGCCGCGCAAGTGCGCGCGAAGAAGAAATAAGAGGCCGCTTATGCCGAAACGTCAGCTTCAAGGTGTAGTCGT
>DATEJC010000349.1:0-3073 GCA_035278345.1 Bradyrhizobium sp.
TGGCTTCATCACCCCTGATGACGGCGGCGAAGATTTGTTCGCGCACTTCTCCGCGATCAATATGAACGGTTTTAAGACCCTCAAAGAAGGTCAAAAAGTCCAATTCGAAGTCACGCAAGGCCCGAAAGGCAAGCAAGCTTCTAACATCGTCGGCGCGTAAGCACCCTCCGGAAGCAAAGAACCCCGCTTCGGCGGGGTTTTTTTTGGCCCGCCGCCACGCATCATCCCTCTCCTGCAAACAAAAAAGCCCCGTACGCATACGGGGCTTGATCTGCGTCAATAAGACTGCGCTTACATATTCTCGATCATTACGTCGCCGAAGCCCGAGCACGACACCTGCGTCGCCCCTTCCATCAGGCGCGCGAAGTCGTAGGTGACGCGCTTGGACGCGATCGCCTTTTCCATCGAGCTGATGATGAGGTCGGCCGCTTCCGTCCAGCCCATGTGGCGCAGCATCATCTCGGCCGACAGGATCAGCGAACCCGGGTTCACGTAATCCTTGCCCGCGTACTTGGGCGCCGTGCCGTGCGTTGCTTCGAACATCGCGACGGAATCGGACATGTTCGCGCCCGGCGCGATGCCGATGCCGCCGACCTGGGCCGCCAGCGCGTCCGAGACGTAGTCGCCGTTCAGGTTCAGGGTGGCGATGACGCTGTACTCGGCCGGACGCAGCAGGATCTGCTGCAGGAAGGCGTCCGCGATCGAATCCTTGACGACGATGTCCTTGCCCGTGCGCGGGTTCTTGAACTTGCACCACGGGCCGCCGTCGACCAGCTCGGCCCCGAATTCGCGTTGCGCCAGCGCATAGCCCCAGTCGCGGAAGCCGCCTTCCGTGTACTTCATGATATTGCCCTTGTGGACAATGGTGACGGACGGCTTGTCGTTGTCGATCGCGTACTGGAGCGCCTTGCGCACGAGGCGTTCCGTACCTTCGCGCGACACCGGCTTGATGCCGATCGCGGAGGTTTCCGGGAAGCGGATCTTGCGCACGCCCATCTCGCGGGTCAGGAATTCGATGACCTTCTTCGCCTCGGCCGACTCGGCGGCCCATTCGATGCCCGCATAGATGTCTTCCGAGTTCTCGCGGAAGATCACCATGTCCGTCTTGTGCGGCTCGCGCAGCGGCGACGGCACGCCATTGAAGTAGCGCACGGGACGCAGGCAGACGTACAGGTCGAGTTCCTGGCGCAGCGCCACGTTCAGCGAGCGGATGCCGCCGCCGACCGGCGTCGTCAGCGGGCCCTTGATCGACACGACATACTCGCGCACGCAGTCCAGCGTTTCGGTCGGCAGCCAGACGTCCGGGCCATACACCTGCGTCGACTTCTCGCCGGCAAACACTTCCATCCACGCGATCTTGCGCTGGCCGCCGTATGCCTTTGCGACGGCCGCGTCGACGACCTTCAGCATCACCGGGGTGATGTCGACGCCGGTGCCATCGCCTTCGATATAGGGGATGACCGGCTGATCGGGGACGCTCAGCGAGAAGTCCGCGTTGACGGTAATCTTTTGACCATCGGTAGGTACTTTGATATGTTGATACATCATGTTCTCCGAAGTGGGCACGCGGCGGCGGCGGACCGCCAGGACTGCGATCTCCATTAGAATAGTGGGCTGGCCGTCGTCTTGTCTAAGACGCAACACTGGCACAACATTATGCACCAGTATTGATCGCGACGGGCCAGAGGCTCGCTATTTTGCTCCAAAATCCATCCTTCATGTCCCTCATCCTGTTCAATAAACCCTTCCAGGTGCTGTGTCAGTTCTCGCGCGAGGACGAGCGCACAACCCTTGCCGACTACCTCGACATCCCGAACATCTACCCCGCCGGCCGGCTCGACGCCGACAGCGAAGGCCTGATGCTGCTGACGGACGACGGCCGCCTGCAGCATCAGATCGCTCATCCGGACCACAAGGAAGCGAAGACTTATCTAGTGCAACTGGAGGGAGTCGCCGACCGCGCCACCCTCGACCGCCTGCAGGCCCCGATCGACCTGGGCGACTTCGTCACGAAACCGTGCCGCGCCACGCTGATCGCGGCGCCGGAATGGCTGTGGCCGCGCAACCCGCCCATCCGCGTGCGCCAGGACAAGCCGACCAGCTGGATCGCGATCACGCTCGAAGAGGGGAAAAATCGCCAGGTGCGCCGGATGACGGCCGCCGTCGGCCTGCCCACATTGCGCCTCGTGCGCTCGAGCATTGGGCCGTTTTCGCTGGCGACGCATCCGCTGATGCCCGGCGAGTGGATGGAAGTGCCGGCCGCTGCCGTGGGCGGCAAAAGCTGACACGCTTGAGGCAGATCAACCTTTCCAAACGTTAATGTAGAACGGGCAGAAAACTGTCAACCGGCAATTCCGAGGCACCGTTAAGGGGACAGATTCACCGTTGTGGATCACCTTCTTCTTTAAAGGAACTCGAAATGTCCAAACTGATCGCTGGCCTGGTTGCTTCCCTGTTCGCCGTTTCCGCTTTCGCCGCCACCCAGGCCGCGGCACCGGCAGCTGCCGCTCCGGCTGCATCGACCACGGCCGAGCAGCCCGCCGCTCCCGCAAAGAAAATGAAGAAACACCACAAGAAGGCCAAGAAGGCCGCAGCAGCGGACGCAGCCGCTCCGGCCGAGTCGGCAGCGAAGTAAGCGCCTCGCCGCACATCCAGGCAGCCTGCGGGCTGCCTTTTTTTACGCTCAAATTCGGGGTCAGAGCACATTAACCATAAAATTCGGGGTCAGAGCACTTTTGAGAACAATGTTCTAACAGAACGAAGCCCTGCGGAGCGCGGCCCGGTGAGATGGACAGGGCGCGACTGCGCCACCTGCCCCGGCCATGCTTGATGCTCGGATGACATGTCGCCGAAATGTGCTCTGACCCCGAATTTCGAGAAAAGTGGTGCTCTGACCCCGAATTTACACACATGGTTCCAGGCAACAAAAAACCCGCCGGACTTGCGTCGGGGCGGGTTCTTCAACCATGCACAGCGCAGCCGAGGCCGCGCGGGCGTTGCCGTCGGGTGTATTAAGCCGACAGGGCCTTGATGGCGGCAGCCAGGCGGCTCTTGTGGCGAGCGGCCTTGTTCT
>DATEJC010000350.1:0-22583 GCA_035278345.1 Bradyrhizobium sp.
TGAATTCCTGCGCGACTCCGGAATAATTCGCCGATCGTGAGACCCGAGCCGGCCGCGGCGGCGCCGTCGAATTCACCCGTCATTCCCTGATCACTCCCAAGGGCGCATTCTCGTTGTTGTTCCGCCCTTCGATATGCGCAAAACTATACGCTTGCGGCGCTGTCCGATCAAATCTAAATTCTAACATCTGTTCGAAACGATCCGGAGCCGGCTGTACACAAGTGTTCGACAGCCCGGGTTTGGCCCGCCAACAAAAGGGGAGCTCATGTCCGACCGATATGCCGCCTACACCAGCCTGAAGATCGACTACCCATCCAAGCGGATCCTGCGGCTGACATTCGACCGCCCCGAGACCTACAATTCCGTCGATGCGCAGACGCATACGCAGCTCACGCATATCTGGCGCGACATCAACGACGATCCCGATATCAACGCGGTCATCGTCACCGGTGCCGGCAAAGCCTTCTCGGCCGGCGGCGACTTCGAACTGATCAAGAGCCTGCTCGACAATCCGGTGGCGCGGATGGCGACATGGCGGGAGGCCAAGGACCTGGTCTACAACGTCATCAACTGCAACAAGCCGATCATCTCCGCCATCAATGGCGTTGCGGTTGGCGCGGGCCTCGTCGTCGGGATCCTCGCCGACGTATCGATCTGCGGGAAGTCGGCGCGAATTGTCGATGGACACACCCGACTTGGCGTCGCGGCAGGTGATGTCGCCTGCATCATCTGGCCGTTGTTGTGCGGCCTGGCAAAGGCCAAATACTACCTGTTGACGTGCAAACCGCTGTCAGGCGAGGAGGCCGAGCGCATCGGGCTGGTCTCGCTCTGCGTGGAGGATGCCGACCTGCAGAAGATTGCGCTCGAAACCGCTCAGGATCTGGCAGCCGGCGCCCAAAGCGCGATCCGCTGGACCAAATATGCGCTGAACAACTGGCTTCGCGTCAATGGACCGCTGTTCGACACGTCGACCGCATTGGAGATTCTGGGCTTCGCCGGCAACGAAGCGCGGGAAGGACTGGCCTCGCACCTTGAGAAACGCAAGCCGTCATTCCCGAGCGACTGTCCGATCTAGATCGTCTGCGAGGCCTGAAGCCGCTTTCGGAACTGATCGATCGCTTCGGGATTCGCAAGAGCCGACAGGTCGCCTGGATCGCGATTCTCATAGACGGCGCGGAGCACGCGTCTCATGATCTTCATGTTGCGCGTCCTCGGCAGGTCGTCGACCAGAAGAACCTTGTCGGGACGGTAGGAAGCGCCCATCCCGCGTACCAGTGCGCGGGACAACTCCGCGGAAAGCGCGTCAGGGTCCTGTGTTCTGGCCATCGGCACGCAGGCGCACACAATCGCTGAGCCCTTCACCGGGTGCGGGATGCTGAATACTGCGGCTTCGACAACTTTGCCGGTCGCCGTCAGGACACCCTCCAATTCTGCCGGACCGACGCGTTTGCCTGAGATCTTGATGGTGTCGTCGGAGCGGCCGAGAATGTAGTAGAGGCCGTCGCGCCCGCGCATGGCGAAATCGCCGTGCACCCAGATACCGGGGATCGTGTTCCAATAGCTCTCGAGATAACGCTGGTCGGCCTTCCAGAGGCTCTTGGTGAGGCCGATCGATGCGTGGCGCAAAACAAGTTCGCCGACCTCTCCATCACTCACGCGGTTTCCCGCGAGGTCCACGACATCGGCGCCAACCCCGAGTGCCGGTCGCGAAAACGAGCATGGATTCATCGGGTGGTTCGCGGTGCCGGTGAAGATGCAGCCGCCGACTTCCGTGCCGCCGGAGATGTTGATGATCGGGATCTTCGACTTGCAGACGTGCTCGAAGAACCATCGCCACGGCGTTTCGGTCCAGGCCTCGCCGCCGGACGTCGTAATCCGCAGGCTCGATAGGTCGTAGTTATCGACTTCGTCGCCGTATCGCATCATTCCGCGCACGATGGTCGGCGACACGCCGAGGTACGTAACCCCATGCTCGGCAATCAGCCGCCAGAAGCGACCCGTGTCGGGATAATCCGGCGTGCCTTCCGCAACCAACAACCTGCCGCCGGCAAAGCTGGGGATGCAGGCGCACATGGCGCCGACCATCCATCCCATGTCGCTGAAGAAAAAGAACAGATCCGATGGTTTGAAGTCGCCGCAGATGATGACGTCGCGCGTGACCATCGAGCCGATGAAGCTGATATGTGTCCACACGCAGCCCTTGGGCTCTCCGGTCGTTCCCGAGGTATAGAGGAGGATGGCGGGATCCTCGGCGGCCATCTCCACGGTCGGAACATCAGCGCCTTCCAGGGCGACGTCGTGCCACCAATGGTCCCGTTCCGGTCGCATGGGCGTCTCGATGTCAAGGCCACCCCTGTCGACAACGACGACGTGCCGAACGCTGGGCGCGCTTTCGAGCGCCTCGTCGAGGACTGATTTCAGGGGCGTCGCAACACCGCGGCGCCAAGTGCCGTTCGCGGTGATCACGGCTTTCGCCTCGCCATGATTCAAACGTGACAAGATCGGACTCGGGCCGAAGCCGGAGAACAGCGGCATTGCGATTGCGCCGATCTTCAGGATCGCGAAGAATGCCATGAACGTTTCGGGCAGGTTCGGCATGTAGATGGCGACGACATCTCCCTTGCCGATGCCGAGATCGCGCAATCCCTTCGCCAGCGCTCCGACGCCCGAGGCGAACTCGGCATAATTTAGTTGCCGCTGTTCGAGCTTGTCTTCGCCCTCCCAGACTAGGAAGGTTTGCTCCCACCGCGCTGTGCCGCGGTGCTTGTCGAGGCAATTAAGGACGATGTTCGTCGTTCCGCCGACGCACCAGCGCGCCCACGGCTGACCACACGTAAGGTCCAGCATATTCTCGTAAGGGCGGTAGAAACGGACGTCACAGAATCGGAACACCTGTTCCGTCAGCCACGCCGGGTCCGCGTTGGCTTTGGCTGCCAGTGCATCGTAATCCGATTGTCCTGTGGCCCTGAGGAATGCGGTCAGATTGCTGCTGTCGACCAATTCGGCCGGAGGCGTCCAGAGATAGGCCATGGTCTTCCTCCTGGGTCGCGGCCGGGTCCCTGTGTCAGCGGCGACTGGATATTCTAACAGATGTTAGAATTGGCGGAAGTGCTGTCGCCGGCACGCAAGGCAGGGCAAAGGTTTCAAGGCTTGCGGACGCCTTCGAAGATCAGCATCTCGGTGCGGCGGGCGAGTTCAAGCACCGCGTCCCTGCTGTCGAGCCGGAACCACTCGATCGTCCAATTCAGTGCGCCAATCACGAACATGCGCAACGGCACGATCTCCATGTCGGCGCGGATTTCGCCGGCGCGGCGGGCATTGAGGAAGAGCCGATCCCAGTACGCGGCGTAAGCCCGCCGCAAGGGCCGGTGCGGCTTCTTCAGATGTTCCGGCAATTGGCCGTACATGCGGATGTTGGCCGAAGTGAAATCGCTCGTTTCGAGCAGGGCGACGAGGTGGGCTTCGATAGCCAGGCCTATCCTGCGCCGGTGCGATGCCTTGCCGGCGCCGTCAACCGCGTGCTTCACGGTTTCGAAAACGTGACGAAGGCCTTGGTCCAGCACCTCGTCGAGGATCTCCTCCTTGGAATCGAAGTGATAGTAGATGCTGCCGGCCTTGATCTTCGCCTTGACGGCGATCTGACGCAGCGTCGTGGCGGAAAAGCCCTGGTGGCGAAACAATTGTGCCGCGGCCTGCAGGATGAGATCACGCGATCGTTCGGATTTTGGCTTGGTTGCCGCCGCGCTCTTGGCCGGCACCGCCTTCGCGCGGCCGGCTGACGCGCGACCCGGTCGAGGCTTGGCCGATCGATCGCGGGATCGGTCACGCGGATGCTTCACTGACCTATCTCCCCATGCTTACCCAAATCTCCCCTGAAATTCAGTGCCACCCGAGTGCAGGGGCGACATGGGTGACAATCGCCTCGATCACACGCGCGTTGTACTCGACCCCGAGTCCATTGGGAACGGTCAGGAGAAGGGTATCGGCCTCGGTGATCGCTTCAACCGCCTTGAGCTGATGGTCAGCACATCAGCAGATTTTCAGGCCCTCGAAAAGGCCACCGCAGAGACGCGCTTTTGCACAGTGGTGCTCCGTGGGCTGGACGATGGTCCAGCATTGAATTGCAAGATTGGCCCGCAGAAGGATTTGACCTATGGAAAATGATATGCATACCATGGCCGGAAAGGCTGGGTTGATGCGCGCTTTTGATCTGATATCGATGGGGCGGACGATAGTGGACGTCTATGGCAACCAGGTGGGTTGCGGGCTGGAGGAGACGTCATCCTTCTCCAAATACGTCGGTGGCTGTCCGGCCAATATTGCCATTGGCACCGCGCGGCTTGGGCTCCGGGTCGCACACGTCACGCGGGTCGGCGACGATCATCACGGCCGCTTTCTGAGGGACCAATTGTCACGGGAAGGGGTCGATGTCTCCCATGTCAGGATGGATCCCGCCCGATTAACTGGCGTGGCTTTTCTTGGCATACGTGATCAGGATACGTTCCCTCTGCTGCACTACCGCGACAATTGCGCGGACATGGCGATCAACTCCAGGGATTACAGTCCCGAGTTCATAGGCCGCGCCACCGCTCTCCTGGTGAGTGGGTCCCATCTGACGACGGCAGATGCCGCTGCCAACCTTGACGTTGCGATTTCCTGGGCGAAAGCCGCTGGGACGCGCGTCATATTCGATATTGACTACCGCCCTCTGTTCTGGCGCTTGGTGGCCAAGGATGCAGGCGAAAGCCGTTATGTAAGCAGCGATCTTGCAACCAACGCGACGCAACGCGTGCTGCCGTTCGCCGACCTGATCGTTGGGACTGAAGAAGAGATTCGCATTGCCGGCGGGCAAGCCGACACGCGTGCGGCTCTCGTGCGCATCCGACAACTTTCTGCGGCTCCTATTGTCATGAAGCAGGGTCCGCAGGGCTGTGTGGTCTTCGACGGGCCGATACCCGAAAATCTGCAAGACGGAATAGTCGGGCGAGGATTTCCCGTTCAGGTATTCAACATAGTCGGGGCGGGCGACGGCTTCCTGTCGGGCTTTCTTTCCGGATGGCTGCGCGACGCGAGCTGGAGCGAATGTTGCCGCCGTGGCAACGCCTGCGGGGCGCTTGTCGTATCGCGGCACGGTTGCTCGCCGGCCTCGCCGACGGGGGAGGAGCTTTCCTGGTTTCTGGAAAACGCCGCCGATTCCACCGTCCTCCACGACAATCGTGCGCTTGAGAGCATTCATCGCGCGACGACACGTCGGGCCCGAAGGCAACCTGCTCTCGTGATAGACTGTGAGCCGCCTGCTCCCGGCCTGCAATCAGGCGCAAGCGAACAATCGATGTCGCGTTTGGCCACGATTCTCGCTGATGTCACGCTTCGCAAACAGAGCAAGGAGATTGCGACGGGCATCTTGGTCGACGGCGTCGGCGCAAGCGAAGCACTGTTTGCCATCGGATCGGCGTCAGATTGGGTCGTGCGCGCGATAAATGCGCCAGGTTGCAGGCCATTGACATTTCTGGGCGGAAAGCCGGCGAGCGTCGTGCTGCGCAGCTGGCCGCAAAGTCAGATCGTCAAATGCTCCGTTCCTCTGGCTACCGGTGTTTCATCCGAGCTTCAGGACGAGCGGCTGCGGGAGCTTCAATACGCCGTGGAGATGTGGGGGCACGAGCTGATGCTCGTGCCGGAACTGGAAGCGCGGCCGAGCCAATCCCATTTAGCCGACCGCATTCGGCAGATCCAGGCCATCGGGATGCAGCCGGACTGGTGGGGGATTGAGAGCACGGTCGAAACCTTGGCTTGGGGCGGCTTGCAGTCCGCCATTGAGGTATCCAATCCGATGTGCCGCGGTGTTCTGATGATTGACGCTGACGGCCAGAATCTCGTGAGCGCGTACCGCGATGCCTCGGCAGTCTGTCCTCTCCTGCAGGGAGTCGTTGCCGGTAAATCAATTTATGCTCAGCTCCTGCCAGATTGGGAAGCAGGCC
The DNA here is from genome assembly GCA_035278345.1 of Bradyrhizobium sp. Taxonomy (GTDB): domain Bacteria; phylum Pseudomonadota; class Alphaproteobacteria; order Rhizobiales; family Xanthobacteraceae; genus Bradyrhizobium. Next base: position 5,979 of record DATEJC010000350.1, read on the forward strand.
GATCCGATGACGCGAAGCTCGCCAAGGGAATCAGCGCAGGCATCGACAAGCTGATTGCTGATTGGCCGCGGGGAGGGTGCTCCCGATGATCGGGCTCCCCGACGCCAGAAGGCGGCTGCTCACAATATGCTCGTTGGGAGCGGCGATCTTGTTCTGGTGGTTGGCGACTTCGGTCTTTCGCCTGGTCGACGCCGTCCGCTTTCCGGACCCGGAAACATTCCTGCAATCGCTACATCAGATTGTGTTTGCTCAATATGCCGGCGGCGACCTTGTCCAACATGTCGCGTCCAGTCTTGGACTTGTGCTTAGGGGCTTTGTTCTTGCCTCGGTAACGGGATGCGCGCTCGGTCTGATGATGGGGCTGAGCCCCTTCTGGCGCGACTTCCTGTCGCCCGCCTTTAATTTGCTTCGTCCGGTCCCTCCGCTCGCGTGGATTCCGCTGGCTCTGTTGTGGTTCGGTCTCGGCGATGCTTCCAAACTCTTTCTTATCACCTACGCCGCCTTCATTCCCGTCGTGATCAACACGTCGGCGGGGGTCTCGCAGATCGATCGCACTTTGCTCGAAGCCGCGCGGGTACATGGCGCCAGAGGCTGGCCGTGGCTAAGGCATGTGATCATTCCAGGTGCCGTACCGCACATCCTGATCGGACTGCGGCTCGCCATGCAGACGTGCTGGAACGTCATCGTCGCGGCCGAACTGCTCGGTGCAATCTACGGTGTCGGCAAGGTGCTTAGCGATGCCAAGGACGACGTATATCCTGGAATGATACTGGTCGGCATGGCCACGGTCGCGGTCCTTGGAATTTCGACGACCTATCTTCTCGAAATCGCCGAGCAAAGGTTTGTGACATGGCGGCGATAGATCGTTCTCGCGTCCGCAAACCGTGGCGCGCAAGCGAAGCAAAGCCGAGAAAGTGGCTCGGCGTCCTTGGCATTCTCTCGTTTGTCCTGGCTTGGCAGGTCGCGGCCCTGGTGGTCGGTGATCCATCGACGCTGGCTCGCCCGATCGATGTTGCCGAGCGCTTCATCGAAATGCTGGTGCAGCCCTTTGCCGGGAGCACGCTGGGATGGCATTTGCTGGCGAGCCTGGGCCGCTTTTTTGCCGGCTTCGGCCTCGCGGTGGTGATCGGCATCCCGTTGGGGTTGGCGATGAGCTGGTATTCCGTCCTGGATGCAGTGATCGCGCCCTTTTTCAACCTGTTTCGTTTCATAGCGCCGATCGCTTGGGTTCCATTTGCGGTCCTCTGGTTCGGCATCGGCTTGGGCGGACCCGTGCTGATCATTTTTAGCGGGGCTTTCGCGCCTTGCCTGATCGGCAGCTACGGCGGGGGCAAGCTGACCGATGTGAAGCTTTTGGAAGCCGCGCGCACCGTCGGGGCCAGCGGCTTTAAAATTATCACGGAGGTGATCTTGCCGAGCGCCATCCCTTCGATCGTTGCGGGCCTTCGCGTGGCCGCCGGCAACGGATGGCAGTCGCTGGTTGGTGCCGAGTTGATCGTTGCCTCCTCCGGCGTCGCCTACACGATGGTCAGGGGGCAGATGAACCGCACGATCACGATCGTGATGGTCGGCATGATCGCCATCGGCATCGTAGGACTTGTGATGGAATGGCTTTTCCGGCGTCTGGAGATCGCCGTGCATCGCCGCTTCGGCATACATGCCGCTACTTGAAACACGCCAATGAAGCCGCTGCCAATGAGCAGTCAACATGGGAGGAAGACAATGAAGGCAAGCTTGCTGAAGTTAGCCGTGATGCTGACAGGGGCGCTGGGGGTGACGGCACCGGCGGTGGCCCAAACGGCAATCAACGTCAGTTATCAATACACTATTCACGGCATCCCGCTTCAGATTGCGGATGACAAGAACTGGTGGTCCGAGGCCGGTCTCAAGCCGGGAGAGATGACGAGCTTCGTGGCGGGCGCACAACAGGTCGCTGCTGTGGCCTCCAAGTCCTGGGACGTCGGCCTCATGGGCGGTCCTCCCGCGCTGCTCGGAGCCAGTCGTTTCAATCTGCAGACCGTGCTGATTTTGATCGATGACTCCAGGGCAAACGGCGTGGTCGCCAAGGCCGACCAGGCGGCTGCCATTCTTGCCAGCCCCGTTGCGACGCTGAAAGGCAAGCAGTACCTGGTCCCGGCAAACTCGACTTCGGACTACGCGGCGCAGTCGTGCTTCCATAAATGGGGACTGCAGGCCGGTGACGTGAAGGCAGTCAATATTGCGCCAGGTGCCATCGTGGATGCCTTCAAGAGCAGCAACGTTCCGATCGGCGCAGTCTGGGCGCCGCACTTCCAGCGAATGGAGGGCCAGGGCGGCAAGCTCGTCTGCACCGGCAAAGAGGGTGGCGCCATCGTGACTGCCAATCTTGTGGTGCGGGAGGATTACCTCAAATCCAACATGGATACGGTCGCGCGTTTCACGGCCATGTATCTGCGCGCCTTGGACTTCATGAAAAAGAACAAGGCTGAAACGCTCGTTGCGATGAAGCGTTTCTACGACAAGGGCGGTGTCGTCCTAAGTCCCCCGGAAATGGATGCCGAATACACGACGCGGGACTATTTCGACCTTGCGCAGCAAGTCGCGCTGTTCGACCGCAGCAAAGGGCCCAGCAAGCTCGACGACATCCACAACCGATTGGCCGAGTTCTTCAAGGCTGCCGGCACGATCCCCGCCGTGAAGGACCCGAAGACCTACGTCAATCCGGACGTGCTCGCCTATATCGAGAAGAATCCCAAGCTGAAGGCGTTCGCCGAAGGAAAATAGCGCACGAAAGCGAATGGAGTGCGGATCGGCGATCGGCCGCACGAACAACCAACCTGTCTCATGCGAAGGACCATGCGGTCGCGAGGCCGCCCTTCACGTGAGACAGCATTCATCACTTGCGGAGTCCTTGGCTGGATTTCCGACAATCCAGCGATCCTTTTCCGGGCAGATGCGATGGCGACGAAGGAACCAGACACTGTTGAAGCCCATGCGCTGCGTGCAGAGCGTCTCGAGGGCGTCGGATGCGTGATAACGGGCGGCGCCAGCGGCATCGGGTTCGAGGTCGCGCGCGAACTCGCCCGCCTCGGCGGAGCCGTAGGCATCCTGGATCTTCATGACGAGGCGGCCACATCCGCCGCTCTCCGGATTGCAAAGGACCATTCCTGCATCACCGCCGGCGCGGCCGCCAACGTGACCGATGCGAACGCCGTCCATGCGGCGTTTCACCGCTTGGCGCTCCAGATCGGTCCGATCGGTGTGCTGATCAATTGCGCGGGCATCATGACCCCGCGCATGCTTCCGATGACGGAGATGTCGATCTCGGAGTTCGAGGAGATGCTGGATGTCCACGTCAAGGGTACGTTCATCTGCAGCCAGGCAGCCCTTCCCGGGATGCAGCGCCAGTCCTTTGGGCGCATCGTCAATATCTCCTCGGTGCTTGGGATCCTTGGTCTGCCGTTCCGGATCGGCTACGCGACCGCCAAAACGGCTATCGTCGGCTTCACACGTTCGCTTGCCGTCGAGGTTGCGCGGCAGGGGGTGACGGTAAATGCTGTGGCTCCCGGGTATATTCTGACGAGCACGCTGCAAAAGCGCGTCGATGACAATATGATCGACTATGCACGTCTGGCGGAACGCGCTCCAATGGGGAGGTGGGGGTTGCCTGAGGAAGTCGCGCGCGTGATCGGCTTTTTGTCTCTTCCGGGTTCGACGTTTATTACCGGCGCGATCGTTCCGGTTGACGGCGGCTACACCATACGTGGCGATCCCGATGAGGCAATTGGCGCCCGGCCGGCTTCGCTCGACGCGGTGCGCAACATGTTTCGGCTACGAACGTGAGCATGCCGTTCGAGCCTTGCCGATGAAGCGAGCCATCTGATCATGCCGCCCAAACGCCTCGTCGCACCAGCAATGCGGGATGTCGCGCGACTCGCGAAAGTGGCGCCGATTACGGTTTCCCGCGCCTTGAGCGGCCATCCTTCGGTCAGGCCGGAAACGCGGCAAACGGTGCTTCGTGCCGCCAACAAGCTCGGATATGTGCACAATTTCATGGCGGGCGCGCTGCTCCGCCGGGGCAGCAAGCTGATCGCCCTGGTCGTTCCAAACGTCTCCAATTCGGTGTTCGCGGAAACCATCCATGGCCTCGAGGAGGTGTTGTCGGTCGAGGGATACACGCTCACGATCGGCCACAGCGGCTACTCGCGCGAAGAAGAAGAGCGGTTGGTGCGAACGCTGCTGGGTTACGGCCCGGACGGTGTCGTGTTGACCGGCTTTGCGCATACGCGAATGACGCGGAGCCTGCTGAAGCGCGCGGGAGTTCCGATCGTTGAAACATGGAACACGGGCATCAAGCCTATAGACATGGCAGTCGGTTTCTCAAACTATGACGCAGCCTTCCAGGCGACCGAATATCTCATCGGACGCGGCCGTACAAACCTGGCCTATGCCGGCGGAACGCAAAGGGACAACGATCGAACGCTGGCGCGCGAGGCGGCCTTCCGTGCTGCGGTCGCAAAGGCCCGTCTGATGGTCCCCGAAGAGTTGATAATTTCCATGCCGATGGAGCTCTCCAGTGGTGTCGAGCTGGCAAGGCGCTTTGCAAAGATGATCTCCAGGCCAAACGCACTGTTCGCGGCCAGCGACGTAATTGCGGCAGGTTTTATCCTGGAATGTAACCGGCTCGGCATTCGCATTCCGGACGATATCGCCGTCGTCGGCTTTGACGATGCGCCGTTGGCGGAAACCATATCGCCCGGTCTCAGCACGGTCCACATTCCCCAACGCGAGATCGGGCGCGTTACCGCCGGCCTTATTTTGCGGCGGCTTTCCGGAGAAAAAAACGTTCCAAAATTGCACGATGTGGGCTTCCGGATCGTGTTACGCGCGAGCGCCTGAGATGTCGCGGGATCGCAAGGGCGTCATGGAGGATTGGATTTGAGTCACATACAAATCGAATCGGTGCGACGCGACTTTCGCGCCAACGGTAAGCTGATCAATGCTCTTGACAGCGTATCGCTCGAAATCAAGCAAATGGAGTTTGTTGCGATCGTCGGACCGTCGGGATGCGGCAAGACCACGCTTCTTCGCCTGATCGCCGGACTGGATTTCCCGACCAGCGGGCAGATCAAGGTCGCTGGTAAAGAGGTTCTGGGCCCGGGCCCCGATCGCGCGGTGGTGTTCCAGCAGTTTGCGTTGTTCCCGTGGAAGACCGTGGCCCAGAATATCGCGTTTGGTCTGAGCTGTAATGGCGTATCGAAGCATGAGCAGAACGAACAGGTCCGGAAGTTCGTCGCAATGATGAGTCTGGATGGTCACGAAAACTCCTATCCTCATCAACTCTCCGGCGGCATGCAGCAGCGCGTGGCGATCGCGCGAAGCTACGCCCTTGCGCCGGAAGTGCTGCTGATGGATGAGCCATTCGGTGCCCTCGACGCGCAGACAAGAACCGTCATGCAGGAGGAGCTCAAGGGCATTTGCCGCGCTAACCCGCGCACCGTTCTGTTCATTACACATGCGGTGGATGAGGCCGTCTATCTCGCCGATAGAATCGTTGTGATGAGCCGTCGGCCGGGCCGGATCTACGAGATTATTGATGTCGCCGGACCGCGCGAGAAGGAAGGCTGGAATCAATTTAAACGGATCGAGGACGTGATGGACCAGCCGTCCTTTGTTCAGATCCGAACGCACATTTGGCGGCTTCTGCGCGACAAAGTCAGTGTAAAGGTCGAGTAGGTGAGATTGCACGAGGCCGAAATGCATGCAGTTGGCACTGATAAGCCAAGATGCCAAATCTTATCAGTGCAAGGATAGGCGGTGTCATCCCGCGAGAAAGCCACCGTCGACGGTGACCACGGTGCCGGTCGCGTAGTTTGACGCGGGCATGCAGAGGAACGCAACCGCGCCCGCGATTTCCTCCGGCTGTCCCCAGCGCTTGAACGCGGTGCGATCTGCGATGCGCTGATAGTGTGCCCGATCGGAGCGGCCGGCGGCATTGATGGCAGTTTCGATGTAGCCCGGCGCGACCGCATTGACGCGGATGCCTTCATCGGCCCAGGCCAGCGCCAGCGCCTTGGTCAACATCACGACGCCGCCCTTGCTGGCGCAATAGGCGGGGATACGAGGTAGCGCCAGCGTCGCGTTCATCGAGGCGATGTTGACGACCGAGCCCTTGCTCCTGGCGAGGAGCGGTCGAAACGCCGTACAGGTGCGGAAGGTACCGGTCAGGTTGACGTCGAGCACCTTCATGAAGGTCTCAATCTCGTACTCCTTGTCGCGTGCGAGAATGCCGGCGCAGTTGACCAGTGCATCGACGCGGACATGGCGTTGCGCCAGCGCAGCGACGGCCTCGTCGTCGGTGACGTCAAGCGCGGCGAGTTCGAGGCCATCGCGGGGCTTGAGCAGCGTTCGCGCGAGGTCGGCGTCATTGACGCCCGTAGCGGTCACGGTGGCACCGAGATCGCAGAACTGGTTGCTGATCGCAGCGCCAATATCGCCGGCGCCGCCGATCACGACGGCATGAAATCCGGTAGCCAGTGAAAAGCGGGTGCTCATCGACGCCTTCTCATTTCAGGTTCGGAGGCGGTGCCGTCGACTCGCGAACGACGAGCGAGTAGTCCACCTCGTGGTGCATGATGGTCTGCTCGCCGGCAAGGCGCCGCACCAGATATTCGCCGGCGCGCTGCCAGGTTTCCCCGGTGGGGACGTGGATGGTGGTCAGGCTTGGCCGCAAGTGCCGGCTCCAGTCGAGATCGTCGAACCCGACCACTGACAGCTCGCGTGGAACGGGAAATCCACTGCGCTCGGCCTCAAGCAGTACGCCATAGGCGATGACGTCGTTGCCGCAGACGACCGCCGTGGGGCGCTCGTCCAGGCTCAGCAGATACCGCGCCGCCTCGCGCGCGTCGTCGAGCGTGTAGGGCACTTCGACGTGCCACTTCGCCGGCAGGTCGATGCCGCCCTCGGCCAGCGCGCGGCGGAAGCCCGCGACACGAGCGCCGGCGCGGTCGTTGTTGCGCTGGAGCGCAGAGACCAGTCCGATCCGCCGGTGCCCGAGCTCGACGACATGGGCCGCCGCGCGATAGGCCGCGGCCTCGTTGTCGGTTCCGACACAGGGGTAGGGACGATCGGGGCGGTAGACGCCAACATTGATGAAAGGCACCGCATTGTCGTCGAGCAGCTTGCGCAATGCGTCGTGATGGCAGTCGCCGCGCAGCACGAGGCCATCGACGCCGCGGCTGATCAGAGTGCGCGCCTGCTGCAGCTCGGCGTCGAGGTCGTAGCCGCTCGTGGTCAGGAACAGCATGTACCCGACCGACGAGAGATATTTCTGCAGCGCAGCGATGCCGCGCGCGAACATCGTATTGTCGATGGTTGGCACGATGGCGCCGAGCGTTCGCGATCGCCGCGAGGAGAGGATGCGCGCCGGCGCATGCGGGATGTAACCGACGGCCTCGATGGCCTGCGAGATGCGCGCCCGCAGCGACGAGCTAACGGCTTCCGGATTGTTGATGGCGCGCGAGACCGACGCGGTCGAAACACCGGCCTTGGCGGCGACCGCGCGAATGCCTTGCTTCGATAACCGTCTAGGTTGATCCATGATGTAACGTTACATCTTTCGTGGCTTCTGCGAAAGCCGATTTTGAAGATTTGCGGCATATCTGCGGAATTGTCCACCCGCTTGACATGCGGTGGATCGGGCCTACCATGTAAACGTTTTCAAAGCGGCGCTGCCGGGTGGCGGTCAAGCCGGGATCAGGGAGGAGTTCAATGAACGCCAGGACATTTGCGGCGCGCTTCGCGCTACCGGCTCTCGCGGCTGTGGCTGTCGGTGCGCCGTCGCATGCGGCCGATTTCGACTGGAAGAAATTCCAGGGCAAGACCGTCACTTTTCTCGCCAACAACAATCCGGTCGCGCAGGCGCTGCTGACCTACAAGGACGATTTCGAAAAGCTGACCGGCATGACGCTGAAGGTCGATGGCTACCAGGAGCAGCAGATGCGCCAGCGCCTGGTCACCGTGATGAACGCCAAGAGCGACGAGGTCGACGTGTTCATGACGCTGCCCTCCCGCGAGGGCGCGCAGTTCGCCGCGGCGGGCTGGTATGCCGATCTCGCGGCGATGGCGAAGAGCCAGGTTGCCAAGGACTACGATGCGGCGGGATTGAGCCAGGCGCTGCTCAAGGCCGGCACCTACAATTCCAAGCTAACCAGCATGCCCATGAATATAGAGGGGCCGATTTTCTATTATCGCACCGACATCTTCAAAAAGTGCGGGATCGAGAAGCCGACGACGATCAAGGCCGTCGAAGCGGCTGCGGTAAAGATCAAGGCGTGCGACAGCTCGGTCACGCCGTTCGTCTCGCGCGGGCTGAAGCCGGCGGTCGCCTACACTTTCAGCAACATGCTGCACAACATCGGCGGCACCTACATGGCCAACGGCAAGTCGAACCTGTGCTCGCCGAAGGGCAAGGAGACGCTGGACACCTATAGCCGACTGCTGCGCGACTACGGTCCGCCCGGTGTCGTCAACTACAGCTTCCAGCAGATCTCGGCTCTCTATCGCAGCGGTCGGGCGGCGATGTCGTTCGAATCCTCCAACGAACTGCGCACCGTGATGGAAGGCGGCGCGCGGCTGAAGGATACCGGACTGATGCCGTTCCCCGCGGGCGAAGGCGGGCAGGTGCCGACCGTGATCGGCTGGGGCATGGCCGTCTCCGCGCACAGCAAGCAGCCCGAACCCGCCTGGTATTTCGTGCAATGGGCGACGAGCCCGACAATCCAGAAAAAGATGGCGCTGCAGGGCATCGCGCCGCCGCGTCCCTCGGTCGCCAACGATCCCGAATACCGCAAATGGCTCGACGAGGAGCCGGTGCGCAAGCAGTGGCAGGCGGCGCTGGACGTGCTCGCGACCAAGGGTTCCTCGGAAGTCGGCTATCCCATCGTCGCCAATCCGGAGTCGCGCGAGTTCATCGGTCAGGCCGTGCAGGATCTGATCCTGAAGCAGAAGAGCGTCGACCAGGCTTGCGCCGACGCCGACAAGGCGCTCGACGCGCTGATTGCGCAGAAATAGCCTGCCGGGCGCCGGCGCACGCGGCCGGCGCCTGACGCCTCGGGCGGACTGAAAGGAAGCAATATGTCCGACGCCGCTGCGACATTGACGCAGGATCGGCAACGAGTCGAACTGTCGGCGCTTTCGGCGCCGGCGGTGATCTTCACGGTTGCGATGATCGCCTTTCCGGTCGTCTACACGATCTGGCTCGGATTCCAGAGCTTCTCGTCGACCGGAAAGCAATCCTTCGTTGGCCTCGCCAACTATTCGAAGCTGATTGCCGACACCGAATTCTGGCATGGCCTGTGGGTCACCATCGCGCTGTACGTGCTCTCGTTGGTGCTGCAACTCGTGCTCGGCATCTGGCTTGCGCTGGTGCTGTTTCACGCCAGGCGCTTGCCCGGTATCGTGCGCTCGCTGTTCATCTCGCCTTTCATGATGCCGCCGGTGGTCGCGGGCATGATGTGGCTCGTCATTCTCGATCCCTCGCTGGGCGCGGCTAATTTTATCCTGCAATCGCTCGGACTGCCGCCGTCGGAATGGCTGGCCTCGCCGACATGGGTCATTCCGACCGTCGCGCTGATCGACACATGGCAATGGGCGCCCTACGTCGCCCTGATCATGCTCGGCGGGCTGCAATCGCTGCCGCCCAGCGTCTACGAGGCTGCGCAAATCGACGGCGCCTCCGCCTTCAAGACGTTCCAGCGCATCACGCTGCCGCTGCTGCTGCCGACTATCGTCACGGCGACCATCCTGCGCAGCGTCGATCTGCTGCGCTTCTTCGACATCATCTACATCACGACCCAGGGCGGCCCGGGCAACGCGTCGAATACCCTCAACATCTACGGTTTCCGGGTCGGTTTCGAGTTCTTCAACATCGGCTATGCCAGCGCGCTGATGCTGACGCTGACTGCCGTGGTGTTCGGCGCGGTGCTGGCGTTCAACCGCCTGCGCGCGTCGGTTGCCTGGTAAGGTGAAGCAATGACCGACGCCGCAACCACCGACCGCTGGATCCGCTGCCTCAATCTCCTGCAGCTCGTCATTGCCGGCATCATTATCCTGACGCCGACGGCCTGGATGGTGCTGTCCTCGTTGAAGCCGTCATATGAGGTGACGGCCTATCCACCGACCCTGCTGTTTTCGCCGACGCTGGAGAACTACGTCCAGCTCACAAGGACCACGCCCTTCGTGAGCTATGCGATCAACAGCCTCATCGTCACGGTCGGCTCGACCTTGCTCGGGCTCCTGTTCGGCATTCCCGCCGCCTTTGCCGTGTCGTGGACGCGCATCTCGTGGCCCGCGGTGCTGACGCTGGCGGCGCGGATGGCGCCGGGCACGCTGTTCCTGCTGCCGTGGTACGTGATGTTCCGTCAGGTCGGCATGATCGGCTCCTATACTGCACTCATCCTCAGCCACGCCGTGATCACCTTGCCGATCGTGATCTGGGTGCTGATGCCGTCCTTCGACGCCATTCCACGCAGCGTCTACGAGGCAGCCCAGGTCGACGGCTGCAGCGTGACGCGGATTCTCTGGCGCATCGCCGTGCCATTGGTTGCCTCCGGTATCGCGGTCGCCTCGATCCTCGCCTTTGTGTTCTCCTGGAACTATTTTCTGTTCGCGCTGGTGCTGTCGAACGGCGATACCAAGACGTTGATCGCAGCGGCTTTCAATTTCATCGGCGAGGGATCGACGCAGTGGGGCGCGCTGATGGCCGCGGCAACCCTGATCGCGTTGCCGCCTCTCATCCTCGCGGCGCTGGTGCAGCGCTGGCTGGTCTCCGGACTGACGCTCGGCGCGGTAAAGGGTTAGCTGTCATGAAGAACGTCTCTCCGCTCTCCAATTCGATCATGCGCGCTGCGGTCTTCCACGGCCATGAGCGCATCACCATCGAGCGTATCGTCATGCCCGAAGTCGCCGCGGGTGAGGTGCTGGTGCGAATCCTGCGCACCGCATTGTGCGGGTCCGATTTCAAGCTCTGGCACAAGGGCGCGGAGTTCACCGCCGGTCACGAGATTTTTGGCGTGGTTGAGCAACCTGGCCATCGCCTGCACGGGCAGCGTTGCGCGATCTACATTCCCCTGCATTGCGATCGCTGCGCCGCCTGCAAACGCGGCGACACGCAGATGTGCCTGGAGGTATCGAGCCTGATCGGCTGGAACAGGCCGGGCGGCTATGCCGAATATGTCCCGGTGCCGGAGAACTGCCTGCTGCCGGTGCCCGACGACATCGAGGACAGCCTTGCGCCGTTGCTGCTTGATGTCATCGGCACCTCCGGCCACGCCGTGCGGTTCGTCAGCAAGGTGGTTTCGCCGGCCGAAGCGGGTCCGGTGCTTGTGATGGGGGCGGGTCCGGTCGGGCTCGGCGTCGTGCTGGCGCTGCGCAGTCTCGGTTACGAGGACGTTCATGTCGCCGACCCCAACGCGACCCGGTTGCGGATCGCGCAATCCTTTGGCGCGAAAGCGCATCCGGTCGGCGATACCTCGAAGCGCTTTGCACTGATCATGGAATGCTCGGGCGCCCATGCGGCGCGCAATCTCGGCATCGAGCTTGTGCTGCCGCGCGGGGCGCTGGTTCTGGTCGGCGAGAATGCTGCGCCCTGGACCATCGAGGAGGGCAAGGTGTTCCGGCGCAAGGATTTCTACATGATCCGTACCTTCTATTTTCCCGTGTCGGATTTCGAGCCGAACATCGCGCTGCTGCGCCGCTACAAGGACGAGTATCGCGTTCTCGTCGACGGCGAATTCGGACTCACGGAGCTGCCGGAGAATTTCGCACGCTTTGCCCGCGGCGAACTGATCAAGCCCGTACTTGCACTGGACTAGCCGATCATGGCCTCGATCTCGATCCGCAACCTCGTCAAGCGCTACGGCAATCTGACCGTGATCCCCGACCTCAACCTCGAGATCGCGGACCACGAATTCGTTGTCTTTGTCGGCCCTTCCGGCTGCGGAAAGTCGACCTTGCTCCGAATCATCGCAGGGCTGGAGCCGATCACGTCGGGCGACCTTCACATCGGCGACAAGCGCGTCAACGGCGTTCCCGCGGCGCAGCGCGATATCGCCATGGTATTCCAGGATTACGCGCTTTACCCGCATATGCGGGTCTACGAGAACATGTCCTTTGCACTGGAGTTGCGCGGTGTCCCGAAGGCCGAGATCGACGCGCGGGTGAAGCGCGCCGCTGTGCTGCTGCACATTGAGCCTTATCTGGAACGCAAGCCAAAGGAGTTGTCCGGCGGCCAGCGCCAACGCGTTGCTATGGGGCGCGCGATCGTGCGCAATCCCAAGGCGTTCCTGTTCGACGAGCCGCTGTCCAATCTCGATGCCAAGCTGCGCGGACAGGTGCGGGCCGAGATCAAGGCGCTTTCCCAGGAACTCAAGACCACCATGGTGTTCGTCACCCATGACCAGGTCGAGGCCATGACGATGGCCGACCGCATCGTGGTGCTGCAGAACGGCACGGTGCAGCAATACGACACGCCGGAGACGGTCTATGAGCGGCCCGCAAACCAGTTCGTGGCCGGGTTCATCGGTTCGCCCGCGATGAACTTCTTCCCCGTGGAATGGCGCGAGGGCAAGGCGGTCTTCTCGCTGGATGGCTCGGCGGTGCCGCTTGGCGGGGAGCACAATGCGCGGCTCCAACAGGCCGGTCGTGGCGTGCTGGGAATTCGTCCGGAGCATTATGCGGTGGCGGAAACCGATGGCGTGGCCGTTACCGTCAAGCTGGTCGAACCGCTCGGTGCGGACACGCTGATCCATTTCGATCTCGCGGGGGCATCTTCGATTGCGCGGGTCGATCCGGCACTGCGGCCGAAGGTCGGCGACCGGCTCCAACTTCGCCCGCAACCGGGCAAGACGCATCTGTTCGACAGCAGCGGCGGCCGGGTGTTGCAGTGAACGCGCCCACTACCATCGAAGGACAGGCAACGCTTGCGGACCTCGCCGCCAGGGCGGCCGGCGTCCGCGTGATCTGCCTTGGCCTTTCCGCGCTCGATCAGATCTGGCGGGTCGATCGCCGATTTTCGGGCGCAAGCGAGAAGATCAGAAGTTTCGACTATTCGACGCTGGGTGGCGGCATGGCGGCCAACGCTGCGGTCGCCGTGGCGCGGCTCGGCGGATCGGTGGCGTTCTGGGGCCGCGGCGGAGATGACGCCGCCGGACGCGAGATGCGCGCGGCGCTCGCGATCGAGGGCATCGACGTCGAGAATTTCCGGCTGTTCGCGAACGGCCGCTCGTCGGTCTCCGGAATTGTCGTCGACACGTCGGGTGAGCGACAAATCGTGAACTTTCGCGGTCTGTTTCCGGAAGCTGCCGACTGGCTTCCGATCGCTGACGTGGCGCGCGCGTCCGCCGTGCTGGCCGATCCGCGCTGGGTCGAAGGCGCGGCCGCCCTGTTCGGCAAGGCGCGGGCAATCGGGATTCCAACGGTTTTCGACGGCGACGTTGCAGATTCGGAAATATTCGAACGGCTGCTGCCCCTGACCGACCATGCCGTGTTCTCGGAGCCGGCGCTGGCGGCTTTCGCCGGTTCGGCAAATGACTCGGCACTCTCTGGGCTCGCGCGTTTCGGATGCCGCGTCATCGCCGTCACGCGCGGGGAGAACGGCGTCAGCTGGCACCAGAATGGCCGGATGCACAGGCTGGCCGCATATCCCGTCGACGTCGTTGACACGACCGGCGCGGGCGACGTGTTCCACGGCGCCTACGCCTTTGCGATCGGCGGCGGTCTTGAGGTGCGCGATGCGATGGCGTTTGCCGCCGCAACGGCCGCGCTGAAATGCACCCGCTCCGGCGGGCGGATCGGAATTCCCTCCATCAACGAATGTCTTGCCTTCATGAGGACGAAACAATGAGAACGATCGGAAAGAACCGCGGGCTTGCGCGCCTTGCGGATGCGGACGGCTATTTCCGCATGGTCGCACTGGATCAGCGCCCACCGCTGTTCGAGGCCATCGCACAAGCCAGAGGCATCACGCGCGATCAGGTCGAGTATGCCGACGTCACATCGGCCAAGCGCCTGCTGGTCGAGAACCTCGCCCCGCATTGCAGCTCGATGCTGTTCGATCCGAATTTTGCCGTTCCCGCCGCGATCGACCTGTTGCCGGCGCGTTGCGGCCTGATCATGACTCTGGAAGAGCATCGGGTCGAGGAGACGGCGGGCGGACGCAAGTCTCGTGCGATCGCCAACTGGAGCGTCGAGAAGATCCGCGCTATGGGCGGCGACGCGGTCAAGGTGCTGGCCTGGTACCGGCCGGACGCCGATCCGGCCGTCAACGCGCACCAGAAGCGTTTCGTGAAGGAGATCGGAGAGGACTGCGCACGCCATGACATTCCCTACGTTCTGGAGCTCCTGGTCTATCCGTTCCTCGGCAGCGCTGGCCACACCGCTGATTACGTCGAATCCCCGGGCAAGCTTCCGAAGCTCGTGATCGACAGCGTGCGCGAATTTGCCAAGCCTGAATATGGCGTCGATCTCATGAAGCTTGAGAGTCCGCTTGCCGCCAACAGCTTGCCGCCGCGTGATGGCAGCGAAGCCGCACGAGCTGCACAGAAGGAGTTCGACGCGATTGGCGATATCTGCAACGAGCGTAACATCCCATGGGTACTGCTGTCGGGCGGCGCCGCGCCGGAGAAATTCGAACGCGTGCTCGACTTCGCTTATGCCGCCGGCGCAGGCGGGTTCCTTGCCGGTCGCACCATTTGGCTCGACGCCGTGCGCAGCCATTTTCCGGATCGGGCCGCGGTCGCCGCGAATCTGAGCAAAGAGGGGGTCGCGGTGCTGGAACGTCTTAACACGCTGACCAAGAGCAAGGCCGCGCGCTGGGCGCCGCGCTTTCCAGTGTTCAGCAACATCAAGCAGGAAGGAGATTTTGCCCGTGCCTATTAGAGGCATCCGGCAGATCGCGTCCAACATTGAAAGTATGTTATGAGAGAATCGAATGCATTAGCCGCGCGGTACCCATGAAGCCCAAAACAATCCGAGGACCCGGCCTCTTTATCAACCAGTTCATTGGCGCGGAGCCGCCATTCGACACTCTCGGTGGTCTCTCGCAATGGGCCGGGGAGCTCGGCTTCAAGGCACTGCAAATTCCGGTGTCGGATCCGCGCCTCAAGGATCTCGCTGGCCTGTCGGATGCGGAGGCCATATCGAAAATCGAAGCTGTCATGTCGAAGGCGGGCCTTGCCGTCAGCGAAATTGCCGCGCAGCGTTCGGGCCAGCTCCTGGCCGTGCATCCGGCCTATGACGAGACGATGGACGCGTTGGCGTCGCCGGACGTCCGCGGCCAGCCTGCTGCGCGACAGGCCAGGGCCGAGCAGGATCTGCGGCGCGCGATTTCGCGCGCGACAATCCTGGGGACCAGGAAGGTCGTCGTCTTTTCGGGCGGCCTCGCCTGGCCTTATCTCTATCCTTACCCGCCGCGTCCTGCGGGCCTCGTCGAGCGTGCGTTCGACGAGCTCGCGCGGCGGTGGCGCCCGCTTCTGGACGAGGCGGACCGCGCCGGTGTCGATCTCTGCTTCGAACTCCATCCGGGGCAGGATCTGCACGATGGCATTACTTTCGAGCGCTTCCTTGGCTGTGTGGATGGTCATCCACGCGCAAAAATCAACTACGATCCAAGTCACTTCCTGCTTCAGCAGATGGATTATCTTGGCTTTATCGATCGCTATCACGAGCGGATCGGCGCGTTCCACGTCAAGGACGCCGAATTCACGACAAGTGCCGCGAGCGGGGTCTATGGCGGCTATCAGGATTGGCTCGATCGTCCCGGCCGTTTCCGCAGCGTTGGCGACGGCCAGATCGACTTTGGCGGCATTTTCGATCGCTTGACGCGTTATGGCTACGACGGCTGGGCCGTGCTGGAATGGGAGTGCTGCTTGAAGAACTCGAACGATGGCGCGCGCGAAGGAGCGCAGTTCATTTCCGACCACATCATTCGCGTGTCGGAGCGGTCGTTCGATGCCATGCTCGATGCGCCGATGTCGGCCGACAAAGTCGATCGAATGTTGGGCATCGCGAGGCGCTGATGAGCAATCCCGTATTGGCTGCGCTTGGGCGGCCGTTTCGCCTGGGCATCGTCGGGGGCGCGCCGCCGTCCATGATCGGTGCGGTCCATCGCGTGGCCTCGAGCATGGACCAGCGTTTCGCGCTCGTCGCCGGCGTGCTCTCCTCGCGTCCCGAGCGTTCGCGTGCTGAAGGCCTTGCAGCCGGCCTGCCGGAATCGCGGTGCTATGGGAGCATCGAGGAGCTCATCGCCAGGGAGCGTGCTCGTGACGACGGCATCGAGGCGGTCGCCATCGTCACGCCGAACGACAGCCACGCCGCCTATCTGAGGCTGGCGCTGTCGGCGGGTTTGGACGTGATGATCGAGAAGCCGCTGTGCAACGACCTCGGAGAGGCGAGGGGGCTGCGCGAGCTGGCCGCCTCGAGCGGATGCGCGGTCGCGGTCACGCACACCTATTCCGGATATCCCATGATCCGCGAAATGCGCGCGCGGTGTCTGGCCGGGGAAATTGGAGCGGTCCGTCTCGTCCAGGTCGAATATCTCGCGGGCGGCCTAGCCACCGCCGTCGAGCT
>DATEJC010000351.1:0-3624 GCA_035278345.1 Bradyrhizobium sp.
ACCGCTACCACTTCATCGGCTGCGAGCACGAGGTCGGCCGTGCCGGTGACGATGCGCGAACAGGTGACATCAGCCGTGTGCTCGGAGAGCCGGACATGGCTCAGCACCGCGCCGCCCTTCTGCGCGAGGCCGGACATATCAAGGATCATGCTGGCCTTGCCCTCGATATGGGCGGCCATGCCGAGCAGCGCGCCGATCGTCAGCACGCCGGTACCCCCGACGCCGCCGACCGCGATGTTATAGGGCCGTTCCAGCGACGGACTTGACGCGGGCTCCGGCAGTTCGCCGATGCTGCCGAGGTCCGGCGGCGCGCGATGCCGCAGCTTGGCGCCGTCAACGGTGACGAAGGATGGGCAAAAACCTTTAAGACACGAATAGTCCTTGTTGCAGGTCGACTGGTTGATGGTGCGCTTGCGTCCGAGCTCCGTCTCCAGCGGCTCGACCGAGATGCAGTTCGACTGCACGGAGCAATCGCCGCAGCCTTCGCACACGGCCGGATTGATCAGCACGCGGCGCGCCGGGTCTTCCATCAGGCCGCGTTTGCGGCGGCGGCGCTTTTCGGCCGCGCAGGTCTGCACGAAGACGATGGCCGAGGTGCCCTTGAGTTCGCGGCACGTCCGCATGACCGCGTCGAGCTCGTCGCGATGGGCGACCTTGACGCCCGGCGCGATGTCGGAGGCGGGATAGAGATGCGGGTTCTCCGAGACCAGATAGATTTCGCGTATGCCTTCGCTGTGCAGCTGGAAGGTGATCTGCTGCGGCGACAATTCGCCGTCGACATGCTGGCCGCCGGTCATCGCGGTGGCGTCGTTATAGAGCAGCTTGTAGGTGATGTTGGCGCCGGAGGCGATGGACTGGCGGATCGCCAGCGATCCGGAGTGGAAGTAGGTACCGTCGCCGAGATTGGCGAAGACGTGCTGCTCCTTGGTAAACGGCGCGACACCGACCCACGGCACGCCCTCGCCTCCCATGTGGGTGTAGGTCTCGGTGTTGCGGTCCATCCACAGCGCCATAAAGTGGCAACCGATGCCGGCAAAGGCGCGGCTCCCCTCGGGCACCTTGGTCGAGGTGTTATGCGGGCAGCCCGAGCAGAAATACGGGGTGCGGGTGACGGGGGCGACGGCCTGCATCTGGGTCGCCTGCCGGCCGTTGAACCAGTCGGCCTTGGCGCGCAGCATCTGCGCGATTTCGGGATTGAGATTAAGTCGAAGCAGGCGCTCGGTCAGCGAGCTCGCAAGGGATGCGACGCTAAGCTCGGCGGCGAAGGTCAGGAAGCGCTTGTCGTGGTCGTCCATCTTGCCGACGATGCGCGGGCGAACGTCGTCGCGCCAGTTGAACAGCTCCTGCTTGACCTGATTCTCGACGATCTCGCGCCGTTCCTCGACGATGAAAATCTCTTCAAGGCCGACGGCGAAATTGCGCACGCCTTCCGGCTCCAGCGGCCAGGGCATACCGATCTTGTAGAGGCGAAGCCCGATCTTGGCGGCGACCTCCTCGGTGATCCCGAGTTCGCGCAGCGCCTGCCGGATGTCCTCGTAGCTCTTGCCTGATGCCATGATGCCGTAGCGGGCGTTCGGCGAGTCCATGGTGACGCGGTTGATCTTGTTGGCGCGCGCAAAGGCGATCGCGGCGTAGCCCTTGTAATCCTGCAGCCGCAGGTCCTGCAGATACCTGTCGTCAGGCCAGCGCAGATTGAGGCCGCCGGGCGGCATCTCGAAATCGCTGGGGATGATGAAGGGCTTCATCTCGTCGGTGAGGTCGATTTCGGCCGTGGTCTCCACGGTCTCGGTGATCACCTTCATGCCGACCCAGCAACCGGAGTAGCGCGACATCGCGATACCCAGAAGGCCCATCTCGATCATTTCATGGATGCTGGAGGGATAGAGATACGGCATCAGCGCGGAAATAAAGGCGTGGTCGGACTGATGCGGGACGGTGGAGGACTTTGCGCCATGGTCGTCGCCGGCAAGGCAGAGCACGCCGCCATTTTTGGCTGAGCCAGCCGTATTGGCGTGGCGGAACACGTCGCCGCAGCGGTCGACGCCAGGGCCCTTGCCGTACCAGATTCCGACCACCCCGTCATACTTGGCGCCGGGCGACAGATTGAGTTGCTGCGAACCCCAGATCGCGGTCGCCGCAAGGTCCTCATTCACGCCAGGCTGGAACTTGATGTTGTACTGCTCGAGGTGCTTCCGCGCTGCGAACAGCTGCTGGTCGTAGCCGCCAAGGGGGGAGCCGCGGTAGCCGGAGATGAAGCCTGCGGTATTCAGCCCCATGGCGCGGTCGCGCCGGATTTGCGCCATGGGCAGGCGGACCAGCGCCTGGATGCCGGTCAAAAAGACGTGGCCGGTCCCTTGGGTGTATTTCTGGTCGAGACTGATCGGACCCTGGTTGATTCCCATTTAAGCCCTCGTAAGCCTTGGTCGCGACGACTGATTTTACCTAGTCATCCATGGCAGTTAGAACCAGTCTATGTCGGATTTTTCATCCTCCGCAGCACAAATCTCGGCCACGAAGCCGCCCTGGCAAAAATCGCAATTTCGTGCCGGCAAGCTTGGCAGCCCATTTCAATTTGTGTCGTTCAAAGGGCTTGGCGCGAAACAGCGTGACGCATCTATAATGGGCCGGACAGGGGGAAGGATGCCACAACCCGCCCGTAGCCTCACAACGATTCTCGCCGGCCTCGTTTTGTGCGCTGCATTCGGCGCCGAGGCCGCCGAGCCCACGGCCGAAACCATCGCGCGCGGCAAGGCGCTGGTCGTGGCAGGCGATTGCGCCAGTTGTCACACCGCCGATCCCGCAAAACCCTTTGCCGGGGGCAAGCGGATCGCGACGCCTTTTGGCGGCATCTATGCGCCCAATCTGACGCCCGACAACGAGACCGGATTGGGCAATTGGCGTGATGAGGACTTCCTGCGCGCGCTGCGCCAGGGCGTTGCGCCAGACGGCTCGCGTTACTACCCGGCCTTCCCCTACCCCTATTTCACAAAACTGATCCGCGACGACATCCTGGCGATCCGGGCTTACCTCGCGACGTTCGAGCCGGTGCGCAACAAGGTGCCGTCGCCGGAGCTGCGCTTTCCCTTCAACTTCCGCGTCGGGATGCGGCTGTGGAACTGGCTCTATTTGCAGCCCGGCATCCTCATCCCGGACCAGTCGAAGGGCGCCGATTGGAATCGCGGCCGCTACCTCGTCGAGGGCCTCGGCCATTGCGGCGCCTGCCATACGCCGAAGAATTTTCTGGGTGCCGACAAGAGCGACCAAGCGTTCGGCGGCAACCGCGTCGACGGCATGTTCGCCCCGAGGCTGGACGCCGCTGCGCGCAGCGGGCTGAAGTCGTGGAGCGCCGAGGACATCGCCGAATATCTGCAGAGCGGTCGCAACGTGAAGAGCAATGCCGGGCATCTGATGTCCGAGGTCGTGCTCAACTCGACCTCGAAGATGAACGACGGCGATGTCAAAGCCATGGCCGCCTATCTGAAATCCCTGCCATCAGGCGCGGCGGAGCCAAACGTCTCCGCGCCTGCTGCATCGCAGATGACCAACGGCGATAAGATCTATCGCAGCGCCTGCATCGCTTGCCACGAGGCAGACGGCTCCAGCGCGCCGCGCGTGTATCCGCCG
>DATEJC010000352.1:0-9263 GCA_035278345.1 Bradyrhizobium sp.
CCTAACGTCCCAACGCCCAGACGGTGATCATGGTGATGACGATGGCGACGAATTGCAGCAGCACGCGCAGCCGCATCAGGCTTTGCGATCGGTTGGGCGAGCCGCCCTTCATCATGTTGATGAGACCGAGCAGCAGGACGAGGGCGACGGCGCCGACTGCGATGGGAAGCAGAATCGAACTTAGAAAAGAGGCCATCCGCGCTACATAACACTGCGCCGCCCGGTCCGCCACATATGGGGAACTGCGCAACGATCTGGCTTTTAGTTCAATAATATCAGATGGTAGTGCCCATGCTGGTTGGAATCAGGCAGGGGTCACGGTGAAAGCTGTTCGATACGTCTACCACGTCGCGGAGGATGCGTTTTATACGTTCCTCGCCGACGACGGTTGGGCGATCGCCAGCCATATCGCGCTGTCGACGCTGATGGCGCTGTTCCCGTTCCTGATCGTGCTGACGTCGCTGGCCGGCTTCTTCGGCTCCAAGGAGCTTGCCGACCAGGCGGCAGACCTGCTGCTGCAGGTCTGGCCGAAGCGGGTGGCGGATACGCTCTCTGGCGAAATCCACGACGTGCTGACCACCACGCGCACCGACATCCTCACCATCGGCGTTGCGCTCGCGATCTATTTCGCTTCCAACGGTGTCGAGGCGCTGCGAACCGCACTCAACCGTGCCTATGCGGTGATCGAGCCGCGGCGCTGGTACTGGCTGCGGCTGGAATCGATCGGCTATACCCTGGTCGCCGCTTTCGCTTCGCTGGCGATGGCATTCCTGATCGTGCTGGGGCCGCTGATGATGGAGACCGCGCGCCAGCACATTCCGTTCTTCGTCGAGAGCAACGAGCGGCTGCTATTCTATCTGCGCTACGGCATCACCATCTCGGCGCTGGTGGTGGCGCTGTTCATCCTGCACGCCTGGCTGCCGGCCGGACGCCGCGGCTTCCTGCAGATCCTGCCCGGCATCATCTTCACCATGGTGGCCTCGCTGATCTCAGGCATCGTGTTCGGCCAATATCTGACGCGCTTTGCCAGCAACTATGTCACGATGTATGCGGGATTGGCATCGGTGATCATCGCGCTGGTGTTTCTGTATTTTATCGCCGCGATCTTCGTTCTTGGCGGTGAGCTCAATGCCGCAATCATCAAGTCGCAGCTGCCGCACGGCGTGTCGCTTCAAGCAGCGCAGTCGCTAAAGCCCGCGGACTCACAGGCTTGACCAGGAAAGCGTCGGCGCCGGCGGCTCGCGCCGCCGCCTCGTCCTCGGCGCGTCCGGAAATGCCGATGATGGCGATGCGGCCAAGCGGCGGCGCCAGCGCGCGCAGGCGCTTGATCGCCTCAATGCCGTTGATGCCGGGCAGCACCATGTCCATCAACACCGCATCGAAGCCGCTCTGAACCAGCCGCTCGGGCGCCTCCTCGCCGCGGCCGATATATTCGGCCTGATGGCCGAGTTCCGTGAGCATCGCATTCAGAACCACGCGGCCAAACGGATTGTCCTCGACGCTGAGCAGACGCAGCGGCCTCGCCGCGCCCGGTGCAGCCCCGCCATTTGCGCCGGCAGCCGGCGTATCCTTCGCCAGCGGCAAAATCACCATCAACGTGAAAATGGTGCCACCGCCCTTGCGCGGCGCGACCATGATGTCGCCGCCCATGGCGCGCGCGAGTTGCTTGACCGACGACAGGCCAAGGCCGGCGCCGCCGAAGCGGGAGGCGATCGACATATTGGCCTGCGAGAACGGCCGGAACAGTCGCTCGATTTCCTTCAGCGAAAGCCCGATGCCGCTGTCGGACACGGCGAAGGCAATGCCGGCCTTGCCGTTGCCGCCACGCGCCGGCGTCACCGACAGCGCCACCGCGCCCTGCTCGGTGAACTTCACGGCGTTGTCGATCAGGTTTTCCAGCGCCGCGCGCAGCCGGACGGAATCGCCGATCACCAGCGCCGGGAGTTTTTCTGAAATCTCCACGGTTGCCTGCAAGCCCTTGGCAGTGGCCCGCCCCGCCAGCGAGTCGCCGGCGCTGCGGGCGAGCGCGCGCAGGTCGAACAGATCCTGCCGGCCGGCATGCGTGCCCTGACTGCGTGCAGCATCAACGAACAATGTGGCGAGGCTCGCCAGATGCTCGGCGCCAGCCTTGATGGTGTCGACCCAGCGCCGCTCGCGTTCGCCGAGTTCGGAAGTGGCGAGCAGGCTGCTGATTGCGAGGATGCCGGTGAGCGGCGTGCGCACTTCATGCGCAAAGGCGGCGAGCGCGGCTTCGACCATGCCGCGGGTGGGCTTTGCGGCCTTTCCCTTGGCAGCCTTCCGCTTCGTAGCCTTGCCGCGCTTGCGCGCCGGCTTGCCGGCCGATTTGACGGCGCGCTTCCTCGCCGGCCGCTTTTTGGGCGACCGGGCCATGCGCGTTGGCCGCGATCGTGCCGCCATGATTCTTAAGTCCCCGAATGAACCAGCATGACACGGCCGAGCGGCCGGGTCACGGCGGTTGTCCCCGAAAAACTACGGCATTCCCACAAGTTGGCGGATTTTGGTCGGCGTGGCGCCGGCGGCGCGCAACTCGCGCAAACCAGTGGCCTGCGTCGATTTGGAGAGCTTTTGGCCGGCCTCGTCGCGGATGAGACGATGATGCCGCCAGACCGGTTGCGGAAGACCCAGCAGGTGCTGCAGCAGCCGGTGCACGCTGGTGGACCAAAAAAGATCCTTGCCGCGCACGATTTCCGTGGCGCCCTGCAGCGCGTCGTCGACCACAACTGACAGATGATAGCTGGTCGGCGTCTCCTTGCGCGCCAGAATGACGTCGCCCCAGGCTTCCGGTCGGGCCGTCACCTCGCCGGTCTCGCCGGCAGGACCTGCACCCAGTTCTGTCCATGCCAGGGGTCCGACGCGCGCGATCGCGGCATCCATGTCTAGCCTGAGTGCGAAGGGAGCGCCGGAGGCGATCAGGTCTCGCCGCTCGGCTGCTGACAGCGTCTTCGCGGTTCCCGGATAAAGCGGCGCGCCATCGGGATCGCGCGGCCATGACGCATCCTTCCGTGTTTCCACCAGCCGCGCGATTTCGGCGCGGCTCTCGAAGCTCGGATAGATCAGGCCTTGCGCCGACAGCTTCTCGATAGCTTCGCGGTAGGCAGAGAAATGGTCCGACTGTCGCCGCACCGGCGTCTCCCAGCCAACGCCAAGCCAGGCGAGGTCCCCATAGATCGCCGCCTCATATTCCGGCCGGCAGCGCGCCGCATCGATATCCTCGATGCGCAGCAGGAATCGGCCGCCGCGCTCGCGCGCCAGGTCGGAATTGAGCAGCGCGGAGTAAGCGTGTCCGAGATGGAGATATCCGTTCGGACTCGGCGCAAAGCGGAAAACAGGTGGCGGCATTTTACTTTTCGTCATGCCCGGGCTTGTCCCGGGCATCCACGTCTTTGGCGATGGATGGCAACATAGATTAGGCGCGGACGCACTGGCAGTCGCAAAGAAAGACGTGGATGGCCGGGACAAGCCCGGCCATGACGACAAAAGAAAAATTCCGTAAGCTCCTCCGATGCTCGTCCGCTTCGAAAGCCAATCCGACCTCGAAGACGCCATGCAGGCGCTGGTGGCACAGGACCCGCGGCTGAAGCCGATCCTCGCAAAGACGGGCATGCCGGCGCTGCGTCAGCGCGAGCCGGGTTTTGCTGGGCTCGCCCATATCGTCTGCGGCCAGCAGCTCTCCACCGCCAGCGCCGCGGCGATCTGGGCGCGGCTGGCGGCGGCGTTCAATCCGTTCGATCATGAGGCGATCCGCAAAGCACGCGCCGATCGGCTCGGGCGGCTCGGCCTCTCGGCCGCGAAAATCAAGACGTTGAAATTCATTGCCAAGGAACTGGCGGCCGACCGGCTGAATCTCGACATCCTCGCCAACGAAGACGTCGACGCCGCGCATCACGCGCTGACCGCGTTGCATGGCATCGGCCCGTGGACCGCGGACATCTATCTCTTGTTCTGTCTCGGTCATGGCGACGCCTGGCCCGCCGGCGACCTTGCGGTGCAGGAGGCGGTGAAGCTCGGATTGGGACTGAAGGAGCGGCCGACCTCAAAGCAGATGGTACCGTTGGCCGAGCCCTGGCGCCCCTATCGCGGCGCGGCCGCGCATCTGTGGTGGGCGTATTACCGCGCGCTGAAGAAGCGCGAGGGTGTTGCCGCGGGCTGACCCGCTTTATTCAATCACCTCGTCGGCGCGCGCGATCAGGATGGGCGGAATCTCGATTCCGATCGCCCGAGCGGTTCGCAGATTTAGCGCCAACGCGAACTTCGTTGGCCGTTCAAACGGTAGCTCGCTTACATTCTGGCCATCAAGCACGCGGGCAAGTTGGTCTGCCAAATGTTGCGACGCTTCGTGCAGATCGGGCCCAAATGATGCCAATCCTCCTATATCGACCCATTGCCGCTCAGCGAAGACGGTTGGCTTGTTGCTCTGAGTGATCAGCCTGATGACCTCCTCTTTCCGGCTGGCAAGCACAACGTCGGGTACGCAAAGCAACGCGTCATAACTCGCAAGTCTTGAAGGATTGAGGTCCTCGGCAAGGCGATCCGGACGCACAACGACAACATCGACGCTGAACCCGAGCTTCCCACCCGCTTCGACAACACTTGTTGAGTTCGCTGTGCCGCCCCGATTGATCGCCATCACTGCCGCAAGGCGTACCGCCTTGGGAAGGAGTTCACGGACCAACTCAACCCTTTTTGCGTTGGCTTCATCAGCAAAGATAGCGATGCCGGTGACATTGCCGCCGGGCCGCGCAAGACTGCTCGCCAGGCCAGAACCAACGGGGTCAACTCCGACCATCGCGACAATTGGAACGGCCTTGGTGGCTTGGTGCGCGGCCATTGCAGCGGGAGTGCTTTCAGCAAGTATGGCGTCGACGATGCCATCGCGCAAAATTGCTTCAGCCATCGCCGGCAAGCGATCCAGATTGCCCTCGGCGCTTCGCACTTCCAGGACGATATTCCGTCCCTCGACATAGCCGAGTTGCCCTAACCGTTTACGGAACTCACCGAGCCGGCTGGAAGGATCAGAAGCAGCAGCAAGGATGACAATTCGACGCGTTTTGATCTGGGCTTGGACCTGCCGAGAGCACAAGAGCGCTCCCGTCGATATCGCGATGAAGTCTCGTCGCCTCATCTTCAATCCCGCATCGGCCGATGTCCAATATTGATGAGACCACAAAATTTCTCCTTCAGCCAGCAGATCCGATGATGCATTCCATGCGGTAGAAGTGAAATCGACGCTAACTGCCGACCGGCTCAACCCCGCAACAACGCGCGTTCAACCCGCGCACAGTCGGTAACGAAGCCGATTACCGCGCGCACGGCGGGGAGATCGACGAGATCGGGATGCGCGAGCAGCCAGAGGTCGGCGACGCTGGTCAGCTTTTGCGGAGCGACGCGAATCAAATCCGGATGGGCGCCGGCAACGAAGCAGGACAGCGCGGAGATGCCGAGTCCCGCGCGTACCGCGGCCAGCATGTCACCCTGCGAGGAGCAACGCATCACGACCGTACCGTGGCGGGTTATGTTGTCGCTCCAGCGTGCGAGGTCCGCGTTAGAGGCGCGATCTGCGAAGCCGATGATGCTGTGACCCTTCCACTCATCGCGCCGCTCCGGGAGTTTGCGGCCCGCTGCATAGTCACGCGAGCAATAGAAGCCGGTGCCGAGCCGCCCGATGCGGCGGCCGACCAGGTTTTCCTCGCCGGCATCGACCGGGCGCAGCACCACGTCGGCCTCACGGCGGCGCACGCTCGCCGGAAACGGATGGGTGATGATCTCGATCTGCAGATGATCGTGCTCGCGCAGGAAGTTTCTCATGCGCGGCATCAGCCAGTGTGCGGCGAGCGTAGCGCCGATCGATATCTTCACGACGCCGCGGGCCTCACGCCCGGTCGCGGACACCGCGGATTCCGCGCGCAGCGCCGCAGCCGCCATGGCATCGACGTGTTCGCGGAACTTGCGACCCTGTGCCGTCAGCGACAGGCCCTGGTCGGAGCGGGCGAACAGCCGGGTGCCGAGCTGCCGCTCCAGCGCCGCAACCTTGCGGCCGACGGTCGGGTGGCTCGATCGCAGCTGGCGCGCCGCCGCAGCGAGGCTGCCTTTCTCGGCCACGGCGACGAAGGTCTTGCAGAGGTCCCAGTCCATCGCACTATCCATGTTCATGCGTGAGTGATTAGCTGTTCAATATTGAACAGGCCCGCACCGCCGTCCAGCCCTATAATCGGAAGCATCAGTTGGCCCTCCGGGTGGGCCGCTTGCTTGATGCAAGGCGAAATCCCGGCGCATCAGCATCGCAGCCGGCCTCCAGGCCCGATCCATCGAGGAAACATTCGCATGTCGCTACCCGCTTCGCTCAAGAACCAGCTCGAACTGCCCGCGCTGGGCTCGCCGCTGTTCATCGTTTCCGGACCCGAACTCGTGATCGCCCAGTGCAAGGCCGGCGTCATCGGATCGTTTCCGGCGCTGAATGCACGCCCGGTCGAGAAGCTGGATGAATGGCTGAGCCGGATCGAGAACGAGCTCGGGGAATACAGGGCACAAAACCCCGGCAAGAAGGTTGCGCCCTACGCGGTCAACCAGATTTGCCATGCCTCCAACGACCGGCTGATGAAGGATATGGAGACCTGCGTGAAGCACAGGGTGCCCATCATCATCACCTCGCTGCGCCCACCGTCCGAGATCGTCGAAGCGGCGCATTCCTATGGCGGCGTGGTGTTCCATGACGTGATCAATGTGAAGCATGCGCGGAAGGCTGCCGAACAGGGCGTCGACGGGCTCATCCTGGTCTGCGCCGGCGCCGGCGGACATGCCGGCACGCTGTCGCCATTCGCGCTGGTGCGCGAGGTCAAGCAGTGGTTCAAGGGCACGATCCTCCTCTCCGGCGCGATCTCCGACGGCTGGAGCATTGCCTCCGCCCTCGCGCTCGGCGCCGACCTCGCCTATATGGGCACGCGCTTCATCGCGACTCAGGAAGCCAACGCCGATCCCGCCTACAAGGCGGCACTGATCGAGCATGCCGCGCACGACATCGTCTATTCCAATTTGTTCACCGGCGTACACGGCAATTATCTGGGGCCGTCGATCGCTGCCGCCGGGCTCGATCCCGCCAATCTGCCGGTCGCCGACAAGTCGAAGATGAATTTCGGCTCAGGCGGCAACATGAAATCAAAAGCGTGGCGCGACATCTGGGGTTCGGGCCAGGGCATCGGCCAGATATCGGATGCGCCGCCGGTCGCGGAACTGGTGGCGCGGCTGAAAGTCGAATTTTCACAGGCCAGCGCCGATTTCCATCGCCGCGCAATCGCCTGATCGCGCACGAACAAAAGCAAACGGAGGGACTAAGGATGCGTCTGCGGCATGCATTGACGATCGCTTTCACGCTCGGCGGTATCGCTACCGCCTGCGCGGCAGAGGACATCCGCATCGGGCAGACGCTGCCCTATAGCGGTCCCGTGTCCGGCTTCGGCCTGATCGGCAAGACGCAGGAGGCCTTTTTCGACAAGGTCAATGCCGAAGGCGGCATCAACGGGCGCAAGGTGAAGTTCATCACGCTGGATGACGCCTATTCGCCGCCGAAGACGGTCGAGCAGACGCGCAAGCTGGTTGAGCAGGAGGAGGTGCTGTTCCTGTTCGGCTCGCTTGGCACTGCGACCAACAATGCGGTGCACCGTTACCTGAACAGCAAGAAAGTGCCGCAGCTGTTCGTGCTGAGCGGCGCCACCAAATGGGCCGACCCGAAACACTTTCCGTGGACCATGCCGGGCATGGCCACCTACGAATCCGAGGGTGTGATCTACGCCAAATATGTGCTGCAGACCAAGCCCGACGCGAAGATCGCGATTCTCGCCCAGAATGATGATTTCGGCCGCGACTATGTCGCGGGCTTCAAGCGCGCGCTGGGTCCAAAGGCTGCTTCCATGATCGTGGCGGAAGCGAGCTACGAGACCAGCGCGCCGACCATCTCCTCGCAGCTGGCGGCGTTGAAGGCTTCCGGCGCCAACGTGATGTTCGGCGTCGTGCTCGGCAAGTTCACCTCGCAGATGATCAAGGGCGTGGCGGAGCTGAACTGGAAGCCGGACCTGTTCTTTGTGCCGACCTCGGCATCGTCGATCTCCTTCCTGGAGCCGGCGGGGCTGGAGAATGCGGTCGGACTGATTTCGTCCAGCAACCAGAAGGACACGGCAGACCCGCAATGGGCCGACGATGCCGGGGTGAAGGAATTTTTCGCCTTCATGAAGGAGCGCATGCCCGACGCCGACCTGAAGAACTCCAACTATTCCGCCGGCTATCACTATTCGACGCTGCTGATGAAGGTGCTCAAGGCCTGCAAGGACGATTTCAGCCGCGACAACGTCCTGAAGCAGGCGACCTCGCTACGCAATGTCGAGCTGCCGCTGCTGCTGCCCGGTATTACGGTGTCGACCGCGCCGGATGACTATCTGCCGTTCCAGCAGTTGCGGCTGCGCCGCTTCAACGGCAAGAACTGGATCGGCTTCGGCGATCTGATCGACGACCGTCAGGACTAAGCGTAAAGTCCTGGAGACGGAGAGACGACCATGATCATCAGCGGCGACCGCCGGATCAGCTATCCGGAAATCTTCGCACGCGCCGCGAAAGCGGCGACGGGACTCAAAGAGCTGGGCGTGGCGGGCGGCACGCCGGTCGCCATGATGCTGCGCAACGACTTTGCGTTCTTTGAATGCTCGAGCGCCGCCGCCACCCTCGGCTCGCCGGTGGTGCCGATCAACTGGCACCTGAAGGCCGACGAGGTGAACTACATCATCGGCGATTGCGGCGCCACCGTTCTGGTCTGCCATGCCGATCTCTGGCCGCAGATCCGCGATGGCGTTCCCGCTCACGTCAAGGTGCTGATCGTCGCGACGCCGCCGGAGATCGCGGCGGCCTTCAATGTGCCACCGGAGCTGGCGCGCGTGCCTGACGGCATGACGGATTGGGATCGATGGCGCGACGCGCAGGCGCCATGGTCCGGTCCGATCGGAAGGATGTCGCCGATGTTCTATACGTCAGGCACCACCGGACGGCCGAAGGGCGTGCGGCGCGGCCAGATGCGTCCCGAGCAGCTTGCCGCGGCCGAGCGTGTCTCGACGCTGGCGTACGGCGTCGCGCCCAATGACAACCAGGTCGTGCTGATGAACGGGCCGATGTATCACTCGGCGCCGAATTCCTACGGCATGCTGGCGTTCCGCCATGGCGCGACCATCGTGCTCGAGCCGCGCTTCGATCCCGAGGATTTG
>DATEJC010000353.1:0-12218 GCA_035278345.1 Bradyrhizobium sp.
TTGGCGGCAACATCAACGCAGCAGTCATCATGATCGCGGAAAAGGCTTCTGATGTCTTGCGAGGCAGGCCAGTCCTCGCTCCAACGCCCGGTTGTTGAGGGACGCTCTCCAATCGCGTCGTTCTGCGAGGTTCGCGGTCAGGTTCGCTTGAGTTAGCCCCAAAGTTAGTCCCAAGATTAGCCCCAAGAGTCGACGGCATTCAAATCAGCCGCATCCCGCGCAGGCTCGCATGCCCGCTTCTGCCGACGATGATGTGATCGTGCACGGCAATCCCGAGCGGCTTGGCGATTTCGATGATCGCCTTGGTCATCTGGATGTCGGCCTGCGACGGTGTCGGATCGCCGGAGGGATGATTGTGCACCAGGATCAGCGCGGTCGCCGACAATTCCAGGGCGCGCTTGATCACTTCGCGCGGATAGACCGGCGTGTGATCGACCGTGCCGGTCTGCTGGATTTCATCCGAGATCAGCTGGTTCTTCTTGTCGAGGAAGAGCAGGCGGAATTGCTCCTTGTCGGCAAACGCCATGCCGCTGCGGCAATAGTCGATCACGTCGTTCCATGACGACAGCGCGAGCTTGCGCTCGACCTCGCGCCTGGCGGCGCGGCCGGAGGCGGCGGCGAGCAGTTTCAGCTGGTTGATCGAGGCATCCTTGATGCCCTTGACTTCGCGCAGCCGCGCGACGGGGGCGTGGATGACTTCGGTGAACGAGCCGAATTTCTTCAGGAGTTCCTTCGCCAGCGGTTTGGTGTCGCGGCGCGGAATCGCGGCAAACAGCGCCATCTCCAGCAGTTCGTAATCCGTCAGGGCGTCGGCGCCGGCCGCGAAGAAGCGCTCGCGCAGCCGCTCGCGATGGCCGTGATAGTGGGGCTCTTCAGCGGGTAGGTCATCGGTTGGGGCAGGCTTGCGGGGCATCGGCACAAGCATGCCGTGCCCTGCGGCTTTTTCAACTCTGAATTGCCCGTGAGGCCGCCGATTTGAGAAATCTAGGCGGAAACGTACGGCTTCTCGCCGGCCCGCTCGGACAGCGTGAAAATCTCCACGCCGTCCTTGGTGACGCCGACCGAGTGCTCGAACTGCGCTGACAGCGAGCGGTCGCGGGTCACCGCGGTCCAGCCATCCGACAGGATCTTCACATGCGGCTTGCCGAGATTGATCATCGGCTCGATGGTGAAGAACATGCCCGGTTTCAGCGGCACGCCCTCGCCGGGGCGGCCGATATGGATGATGTTCGGCTCGTCGTGGAACAGCCGGCCGAGGCCATGGCCGCAGAAGTCGCGCACCACGCTCATGCCCTGCGGTTCGACATAGCTCTGGATGGCGTGGCCGATGTCGCCGGTGGTGGCGCCGGGCTTCACCGCGGCGATGCCGCGCATCATTGCCTCATAAGTGACTTCGATCAGCCGCTCGGCCTTCCGTGCCAGCGGCTGGATCGCATACATGCGGCTGGAATCGCCATACCAGCCGTCGACGATGAAGGTGACGTCGATATTGACGATGTCGCCTTCCTTCAGCGTGCGGTCGCCGGGCATGCCGTGGCAGACCACGTGGTTGATCGAGGTGCAGGTCGAATAGCGATAGCCGCGATACATCAGCGTCGCCGGATAGGCGCCGTGGCTGAAGGCGAATTCGCGCACGAACTCGTCGATGGCGGAGGTCGGCAATCCCGCCTTCACGATGTCGGTCAGCCCATCCAGGCATTTCGAGACCAGGCTGCCAGCCTTGCGCATCCCGGCGAACGCCGCGGACCCGTGCAGCTTGATCTGTCCGGTCTTGCGCAGCGAGGTGTCCGTGGCTTCGACGTAATTCATGGCGGGATGGCTTTGGTGAGAATTTATCGCTCTAATTTAATGATCGGCGGGCTCAGCGCAAGCCGCCATTGCTGCGGGAAATGCCTCGAATTCAGCTCGGAACTTCCACCACGGTCTCCACCGGCAAGGCCCCGCCACGGACGCGGATTTCGCGCACCGGATAGGGCACGCGGATGCCCTCGCGCTTGAACGCGTCCCACAGCGACAGCATCACGTCGCTCTTGACGTTGTCCATGCCGTCGGGGTCGGCGATCCAGAAGGTGAGGGAGAATTTCATGCCATGTTCGGCGAATTCGGTGAGGATGCAATTCGGCGCCTTGCCCTTGGTGGCGCGCGGATGCGCGGAGGCGATGTCGGCAGCGAGCTTGCAGACCAGCCGCGGGTCGGCATCGTAGTTGGCGCTGAAGGCGATCTTCACCAGCGTGTTCTTGTCGGTATAGGTCCAGTTGACGACCTTCTGCGTCACCAGATCCTCGTTCGGGACCAGGAATTCGCGGCCGTCGCCGGCGGCGACCGAGATGTAGCGCGTCTTCATCGCGCTGATGCGGCCGGTATTGTCGCCGATGGTAACGAGGTCGCCGGGCTTTACCGACTTGTCGGCGAGCAGGATGATGCCCGAGACGAAATTGGCGACGATCTTCTGCAGGCCGATACCGATACCGACGCCGACCGCGCCGGAAAATACCGCGAGCGCCGACAGGTTGATGCCGACAGCGCTGAGCGCGATGACGACCGCCACCACCATCAGCCCCATGCGGATCATCTTGACCAGCAGCACCTGGATCGACGGCGTCAGGTCGACCGAGCGATTGATCCGGCTCTCGGCAAAATTGCTGGCGATGTTGGTCAGCCATAGCGCGACGATCAGCAGCGCGCCGGCCTTGATCAGCAGCAGCGGCGTCAGCCTGAGGCCGCCGAGCACGATGGCGAACGAATCCAGCGTATCGACCGCGCTCTCCAGTTGGCCGATGATCGAGAGCGCAGCCACGGTCCACGCCGCCAGCGATACCACCTTGACGATGAAGGCGTTGCGGATGACCGACGTGATCAGCCGGATCGCCAGCCACGCCAGCGCGAGTTTTGCCGAAACCGCAATCAGATAGCTCCGGCTCGGCCAGGTCATGTGGTACATCGCCACGCGCTCGGCCACCATCAGGGCGGCGAACACCGCCGTGGAGCCGCTGCGCACCATCACGCGGACGAAGTGTCGCAGCGGCATCGGCCAGCGCATCGCCAGCGACGACATGTCGACGCGCGAGCGGATCGCCGCATCCGAGGCCCAGGCCAGCCCGGCGGCGGCCAGGATCAGGCCGAACTGCAGATAGAACCAGGGCGAGGCGACCTCCGCGCCCACGGAGCGCAGGACGGTTTGCACGGATTCCATGATCTCGTTGAGGTCCATCGGCAGTTTCTCGGACTGTTCAAAGCCGGCTGGCGGGCTTGATTCGGCTTATCCGGCAGAATCTCACAATGCCGGGAGCACGACCATCGATACTCCACATTGAAGATGTCGATTTGACCCGGAAAATCCGGGCACTTTGCCGCTTCCGGGAAGAAGGGGGTTGGCGCGGAACTATGGCGACGATAAGGATGCATTTGCAAGTATTTGCATTGATTTGTCAGACCTGATGGCCTCCCTCGACTCGGTCAGTATCGCAATCCTTTTGGGCGCCGTCCTCGTGATGGCCGGCATCCTGTCGAGCCTGCTCGCGCTGCGCTTCGGCGCCCCCTTGCTGCTGGTCTTCCTGTTCATCGGCATGCTGGCGGGCGATTCCGGCCCGGGCCAGCTGCAGTTCGACGACGTACGCACCACCTATCTGGTCGGCTCGGTGGCGCTGGCGCTGATCCTGTTTGACGGCGGCTTGCGGACGCGCTTCCAGAGCATCCGCGCGGTGCTGGCGCCCTCGATGGTGCTCGCCACCGTCGGCGTGCTGCTGACGGCGCTGGTGACCGCGCCGGTCGCCAAATATGCGCTCGACATTTACTGGAGCGAGGCGCTCCTGATCGGCGCCGTGGTGGCCTCGACGGATGCGGCGGCCGTATTCCTGCTGGTGCACACCCAGGGCCTGCGCCTACGCCCGCGCGTCGGCGCGACGCTGGAGGCCGAATCCGGGACCAACGATCCCTTCGCGATCTTCCTTACCCTGATGCTGGTCGAGTTCATCTCGATTGGCCAGAGCTCTGCTGCGCACGTTGCGATGGAGTTCGCGCAGGAAGCCGTGCTCGGCACCATCATGGGCGTGGTCGGCGGGCGGCTGGTGGTGATTGCGCTGAACAAGGTAGCGCTGCCGCAGGGACTGCACGCGCCGTTCGTCACCACGGCAGCGCTGGTGATCTTTGGCGTTGCGCAAATCGCGCATGCTTCCGGCTTCCTGGCGGTCTATCTCGCCGGCATCATCATCGGCAACCGGCCGACGCGGGCGCATAATTCCGTCGTCGCATTCCTCGATGCCGCGACGTGGCTGGCGCAGATCGTGATGTTCGTGCTGCTGGGGCTTCTGGTGTCGCCGGGCCGGTTGCTGAACAGCATCGGGCCGGCTGTCGTGGTCGCGCTGGCGCTGATGATTGTGGCGCGGCCGGTGGCGGTGTTCCTGTGTCTTGTGCCGTTCCGCTTCAACTGGCGGGAAAAGATCTTCATCGCCTGGACGGGCCTGCGCGGCGCAGTTGCGATCTTCCTCGCCTCGATCCCGATGCTGGTCGGCCTGTCAAAGGCGTATCTCTATTTCGACGTCGCCTTTGTCGTCGTCATCATCTCGCTGCTGCTGCAGGGCTGGACGCTGGCGCCGGCGGCGCGGCGGCTGCATGTGGCGCTGCCGCGCGCAGCCGACCGCGGCCCCCGCCGCGTCGAGCTTGATCTGCCCGGCCAGCTCGAGCAGCAGCTGGTCGGCTATCCCGTGCGCTCGAAGAGCCTGTATTTCCGGCGGGGGCTGATCCCGTCCTGGTCGAAACCCACGCTTGTCATCCGCGACGAGCGGATTCTCACTCCATTGGAGGCCGATCCGGTCGCGCCCGGCGATTACATCTATCTCCTGGCGCCGCCGGAAAAGGCCGAGGCGCTCGACCGCTTCTTCGTCGACATGGCGCCATCGAGCGCGCCCGATCCACATCTGCTCGGCGACTTCCTGGTGTCCGGCGAGCACACGCTCGGCGAGCTCGCCGAAATCTACGGCGTGAAGGTCGATCAAGATCGGGCGAAGCTGACACTGTCGGATTATTTCGACATCCATCTCGACCGCGCGCCGAAGGAAGGCGCCGAGCTCGTGCTCGACTCCATCGTCCTGGTCGCCCGCAGCCTTGGCGGCGGCCGCGTCAATGTCGTGGGCCTGCGCCTGCCCGAGGAGGAAGACGAGGCGCCGCCCCCGACGCGCCGGCAGAAATTCAGGCGCAAGCTCGCCGACATCTGGGCGCAGGTGGCGGGGGTGTGACTATCTCCTCGTCATTCCGGGGCGCGCCTCTCGGCGCGAGCCCGGAATCCATAACCACAGGCCGTCGTTGTTTCGAAGAAAGTCGCCGGCCTGTCTCTGATGACAAGCGCCTGTGGTTGTGGATTCCGGGCTCATCGCTTCGCGATGCCCCGGAATGACGAGAGTCACTCCTGCTGCGTGAACCCGACCCGCATCGTCATCTGGTAGTAGCTGCGCTGGGGACGGCAAGGCTCGTCGGCCCGAGCGCCCTTAACCAAAGCACCGGGTCAGCGCCAATACTTGCCGTTTGAGCGGCAGGGGGGCATTTTGGTGGGTGAGCCGGGGCCATTTTCACGGACCCTGGAACCAGATCGTGCCGTCGCGACTTTCCGCGAGGTTTGATCCATGAGCTGCTCTGGCTGCGGTTACGAGGTTCAGGCCGGCTTTGCTTTCTGCCCGAAGTGCGGCAGGAAGCAGCCGAGCGCCTGCCCAGGCTGCGGCTATCTGTGCGAGCCGGATTTCGCTTTCTGCCCGAAATGCGGCGGCCAGCTCAATGCTGCGACAGCCGGCACAGCGCGAACGTCACCCGCGATCCCGGCAACAGCTCCGGGATGGGTCGACGCGCCGGCGTTGACGCCAAAGCTCGCGACCAAGTCTGTCCGGCCAGAGCCCCACAAGGCCGACGGCGGAGCCAACCGCCGCACCATTACCGTGCTGTTTGCTGACCTCTCCGGCTTCACCTCAATGAGCGAACGGCTCGACCCCGAAGTGATGCAGGCATTCCAGAACGAATTGTTCGCGGAGCTGACGGCAGCGGTGCAACGATATGGCGGCTTTGTCGACAAATTCATCGGCGACGCACTGCTCGCGCTGTTTGGCGCGCCGGCCGCGCATGAAGATGATCCCGAGCGGGCGGTCCGCGCCGCCATCGACATGATCGCTCGGACGACGAGCCTGGGAGAGCGCTCCAAGATCCATGCCGGCTCGCCGCTCAAGCTGCATGTCGGCATCAACACCGGGCAAGTGGTCGCCGGTGACCTCGGTGCAGGTGTCGCCAAGTCCTACTCGGTGACCGGCGATACGGTGAATACCGCGCAACGATTGCAGTCAATGGCGCCGCCAGGCGAGGTGCTGGTGGGACCGCTGACCTGCCGGCTCACCCGACACGCCTTCGCGTATGAATCGCTTGGCGACGTCGCGCTCAAGGGCAAGATGGGCAGCGTCCTGGTGCATCGCCTCAAGGGGCCGCTTGAAGTGCCGCGCGAGGCGCGGGGCCTCGACATGCTGGGGCTCAGCGCGCCGCTGATCGGGCGCGATGCCGAGCTTGCCCGCATGACTGCGAGCCTCGATCTGGCAAGCGGCGGAGCGGCGCAGCTGGTGCGGCTGGTCGGCGAGGCCGGCATCGGAAAAACGCGCCTCGTCAACGAATTCGTTGTCCGCGCCCGTGACGAGAACCGCTTTGCGGATGTGGCGATCCGGCGCGCCGCTTGCTCGCCGCTCGGCGAGCAATCCTACGGCACGCTCGCCGCAGTGCTGCGCGGTGCTTACGGCATCGCGCCGAAAGCTTCGATGGCAGAGGTCGAGGCCAAGTTGGCTGAAGCACTGTCGGAGCTTGGGCTGGCGGCTGAAGAGGCGCAGCACCTGATGCCGCTGTTTTTCTATGTCCTCGGTCTCGGCGATCCCGATGCCGTCCTGCAGCATGTCGAGCCGGAGCAGCTGCGGCGGCAGATTTTCTTCGCGATCCGAACGGTCTTCGAACGTCGACTGTCGCACTCGCCCCTCTTGATCATCGTCGAGGATCTGCACTGGGCCGATGCGGTGTCGCTCGAGGCTTTGCGATTCCTGATGGATCGGATGGAGCGCACGCGGCTGATGCTGTTGTTTACGCACCGGCCCATGCTCGAGATGGATCAGTTCGGCTCGGGCCGAATTAGCCATACGACCCTTCGGCTGGGGCCGCTTGGCCCTCCCGACGGACAGAAGCTGCTCGCGGCTTTTTTCAGCCAGGGCTGGAGCCAGCCGCCCGGCAACCTGTTCGGCCGGATCCTGGAGCGCGCGGGAGGCAATCCGCTCTTCATCGAGGAGATCATCCGCGGCCTGCTCGAGGCTGGCGCACTGGAACGTGACGGCTCGCAATGGCGGATCAAATCGGATGAGGCTGCGGCCGACATCCCGGCAAGCATTCAGGCGTTGTTGCTGGCGCGGCTGGACCGGCTGCCGCACGAGGTGCGTCGCCTGGCCCAGGAGGCGGCCGTGATCGGCCCGCGCTTCGACGCGGCGTTGCTCGGCGCCACCGCGAGCGAACCTGCGAGAGTGGAAGCCGGGCTCGAACTGCTGTGCGACGCCGAGATCGTCGAGGAGATCGCGGGAGCAAACGCGATTTCATCGCAGTCCTACCGCTTCACGCAAACCATGCTTCAGGACGTGATCTACCAGAACCTTCTCCTGCAACGGCGCATCGAGATGCATGGGCGGATCGGTGACGTCCTGGAGCGGCTGTACGGGCGCGACCCGGAGCGACTCGAGGACCTCATCCTGCTCGGCCACCATTTCGGCCTGAGTGCAGCCAAATCGAAGGGAGCACGTTACCTCAGTGCGGCCGGCGATCGGGCGCGTGCGATGTACGCCAATGACGACGCGATCCGCCTCTACCAGCAGGCGCTCGCCGTACTGTTGACCGCGGACGAGCCAGGCGAGGGACGGCTCATGCTGTGCGAGCGGATTGCGGACCTGTGCGGCACGGCTGGCCGTCGCAGCACGGCCGACGAGCACTATCAGACTGCGCTGGAAGCTTATCGCATCGCTGGAGATCGCGTTGCCGAAGCGCGCATCATGCGCAAGCTGGGTCGATTGCTGTGGGATACAGGCAAACCGATCCAGGCGGAGGCGCACTATGCCAAGGCGTCCCAGCTGCTCGAAGGCATCGACGCGCCGATCGAGTGGGCGCACCTCTTGCAGGAGCGCGGTCACCTTGCATTTCGCACCGGCGATCATGCGTCCGCCGCGAGATGGGCGGACGAGGCGCTTGCCTATGCGAGATCAGTGCCGCCGGATGCGGACCAGCAGATCGCGCTCGAGGCGGCGCGCGCCGTTGCGGAGGCGCTCAACACCAAGGGCGTTGCGCTGGCGCGGCTCGGGCGAAGCCGGGAAGCGGTCAGTGAGGTGGAGCGCAGTGTCGCGGCGGCCGAAGGCGCCGGCCTTCTCAGTGCGGCCTGCCGCGGTTACACTAATCTCGGCGTGCTCTACACGATTGTCGACCCCGCGCGAGCCATCGAGGTATGCCGGCGCGGGCTGGATGTTGCGCGTCGCATCGGCGACCTCGGCTATCAGGCGCGCCTCCTCGCCAATCTTGCCGTTGCCTGTTGCACCTTCACCGACAGGTGTTCAGATGAGGGCGTGCCGGCAGCCGAAAAAGCAATCGAGCTCGACCGCGCGCTCGATCAGCGCGAGCATCTGCCGGTGCCGCTGATCGTGCTGGGACAAATTCATCAATGCCATGGCCGTCCGGAACTGGCTGCCCGCTGCTACCATGAGGCCATCGAGGTCGCGGGCGAGACCGGCGAGCCGCAACAGCTCTTTCCGTGCTATGATGGTCTTGCGACCCTGAGCCTCGACCGGGGCGACATGCCCGACGCCGAGCGGCATTTTGCCCTGGCTCACGAGGTCTGCGCCCGGCACGGGCTCGATCCGCAAGGGCTGATCGTGTTGCCATTTCTGGACTAGAGCATGATCCGGAAAAGTGTGAAGCGGTTTTGCGAAAAGATCATGCTCAAACAAAAATTTTGAGTGAGATGACGATTCGACGAAAGTCATCTCGCTCCAGAAGCAAGGAGGTCAGCATGTCCGAACATCAGGTCGAGAAACCGCTCCAGCCGGGTGACCGCGCACCGAACATCGTGCTGGATGCCATCACGCGCGAGGGCAAGATCGCGCTGCAGGACTTTCGCGGCCAGAGCCCGATATTGGTCGGCCTGTTCCGCGGCCTGCATTGTCCGTTCTGCCGACGCCATATCGCGGCGCAAGCGCAACTGGACGCGGTGTTGCGCGAGAAAGGGGTCGAAAGTCTCACCGTGGTCAATACGCCAATCGAGCGGGCGCGGCTCTATTTCCGTTACCATCCATTGCCGAATCTGCTTGCTGCGTCCGACCCCGAGCGTATCTCGCACCGCGCGTTCGGATTGCCCAATCTCGAGTTCACCGAGAACGAGACGGAATGGCCGCGCAAGGTCGGTATGAACGTGATCATGTCCATGCCGGTCGAGATGCCGGGCGAACTGCCCGGGCCGATGATCCGGCCGGCGGCCGCCGATCTGCTCAACCAGAAAGACGGCTACGAAGTAACGGAAGACGACAAGCGGATGATGGCAGCCGGCTCTGGCCAGCTGTTCGGCCAGTTCCTGCTCGACCGGGAAGGCATCGTGCGCTGGAGCTTCACCGAAGTCCCCGACGGCGGCCAACGCATGTTCGGAATGCCGGACTCCCGCGAGCTCATGTCGGCGGCCTCGCAGGTCGCCGGCTAGGCATGGATGACTTCTGGCGCTACGGCAGCGGCCACCCGCGGTGAGGCCGTCAATGGTGACGCGCCTGCGCCGTTGGTCGCGCCGCGAATCACTCCTCCAGCGTGAACCCGACGCGCAGGGTCACTTGGTAGTGGGCGACCTTTCCGCTCTCGATATGGCCGCGGGTTTGCACAACCTCGAACCATTTCATCTCGCGGATCGTCTTGGACGCGCGCGAGATGGCGTTCTGGACGGCGTCCTCGATGCTCTTCTCGGAAGAGCCGACGAGTTCGAGAATCTTGTAGATGTGATCCTTCGTTCCGGTCGCAGGCGACATGGCAAACCTCCGTTACGATGACGTAGGGCGACACTGATCGTAGGGGAGGAGAACGGGTCGGGCTAGGCGGTTGTTCCCGTCAGCACCTTCACGCCGCCCAGTGCCGTCACCCGGCCATTGCGCAGCGTCACGATTTGCGTGGCGAGCTGGCGCATCTCGGCGGCGTCGTGGCTGACGTAAACCATTGGCACATTGGCTTCATCGCGCAATCGCACCAGGTACGGCAAAATCTCCACCTTGCGGCCCTCGTCGAGCGAGCCGAGCGGCTCGTCGAGCAGCAGCAGCCGCGGCTTTGAGAGCAGCGCTCGTCCAAGCGCGACGCGCTGGCGCTCGCCGCCGGAAAGTTTTCCGGGGCGGCGGTCGAGCAGGTGACCGATATCGAGCAGATCGGTGACGCGCTTCTGTTGAGCGGGATCGGAGGCAATGCCGTTCATCCGCCGCCCATAGTCGAGATTCTCTTCCACGTTCATGTGCGGAAACAGCCGCGCATCCTGGAACACATAGCCAATGCGGCGGCGGTGCGGCGGCACATGCACACCACCAGCGGTATCGTCGAGGATTTCATCGTTGAGCGCGATCACGCCGCGGTCCGGCCGCAGCAGGCCCGCGATGATATTGACGAGCGAGGTCTTTCCGGCGCCGGAAGCGCCGAACAGCCCGGTGACGCGGCCCTCGCTGGTGAAGGCCGCTTCCAGCGAAAACTCTCCGAGCTTCTTGGCTATGTCGACGCGCAGCATGATCAGTTCCCGTGCAGCCGCATCAAGGCGCGCCGCGCGAACCATTCCGATCCGATCAGCGCGGCCATCGCAATG
This sequence comes from Bradyrhizobium sp., assembly GCA_035278345.1. Taxonomy (GTDB): domain Bacteria; phylum Pseudomonadota; class Alphaproteobacteria; order Rhizobiales; family Xanthobacteraceae; genus Bradyrhizobium. The sequence goes on from DATEJC010000353.1 coordinate 10,862, forward strand.
ACGGTCGAGACGATCACGAGCCGCAGCGCCGCAGCATCGCCATCCGGCGTCTGGATCAGCGAATAGATCGCCGATGAAATGGTCTGCGTCTCGCCGGGGATGTTGGAGACGAAGGTAATGGTCGCGCCGAACTCGCCGATCGCTTTTGCAAACCCGAGCACCATGCCGGCGAGGATGCCGGGCAGTGCCAGCGGCAGTGTCACCGACGCAAACACCCGCCAGGGCGGCGCTCCAAGCGTGCTCGCCGCCTGCTCCAGCCGGCGGTCGATCGCCTCGATGGAAAGCCGGATCGGCCGCACCAGCAGCGGAAACGACATCACGCCGCAGGCGAGCGCCGCACCGGTCCAGCGGAAGGCGAACACGATGCCGAGATTGTCGGCCAGCCACGCGCCGACCAGTCCGCGCTTACCCAGCGTCAGCAGCAGCAGATAGCCGGTGACGACGGGCGGCAGCACCAGCGGCAGGTGCACCAGCGCATCCAGCACCGACTTGCCCCAGAAATCAAAGCGCGCCAGCAGCCACGCCAGCGCAATGCCGAATGGCGTCGCCACCAGTGTCGCGATCACGGCGACCCTGAGCGACAACAGGATCGCCGTCCATTCGGCTGGCGTGATCTCGCTCATCAGGTGGTCGGGCTGAGCAGGAATTTGAAGCCGTACTTCTCGAAAATGCTCTTCGCCGTCGACGAGCGCAGGAAGGCGAGATAGCCAGCGGCTTCACGCTTTGCCGTCGTCGTCGCGGCGACGGGATAGATGATCGCGGGATGCGAACCGGCCGGGAAGGTGCCGACGATCTTGACGCCAGGCTCGACCCTGGCGTCGGTCGAATAAACGATGCCGAGCGCCGCCTCGCCGCGTGCCACCAGCGTCAGCGCGGCGCGTACGCTTTCCGCCATGGCGAATTTCGGCTCAGCCGCCTGCCAGGCGCCGAACTTCTCCAGCGCCGCCTTGGCGTACTTGCCGACCGGAACGGACTTCACATCGCCGGTTGCGATCCTGCCGTCGCCGGCGAGCCTGGCGAGATCGAGGCCTGCGCCGATGCTGAGGTTCTCGATCTTGGAATCCTTCGGCGCGATCAGCACGATCGTGTTGCCGAGCAGGTTCATGCGGGTCTGCTCGTTGATGGTCTTCTTGCCGGCCGCGTAATCCATCCAGTCGGTATCGGCGGAGATGAACACGTCCGCGGGCGCGCCCTGTTCGATCTGCTTGGCCAGCGCCGAGCTTGCGGCATAGCTGACGGTGACCTTGATGCCGGTCTTCGCGGTGTAGGCCGCATCGATATCGTCGAGCGCATTCTTCATCGAGGCCGCGGCGAACACGGTGATGGCCTTGTCCTGCGCGACGGCGGGCAGGGCGCC
>DATEJC010000354.1:0-11332 GCA_035278345.1 Bradyrhizobium sp.
TGGTGCCGACAGGGCTTGCGATCGCGCTGCCGCCGGGTTTCGAGGCACAGGTGCGGCCGCGCTCGGGGCTTGCTGCCAAGCATGGCGTCACCGTGCTCAATTCGCCCGGCACGGTCGATGCGGATTATCGCGGCGAGATCAACGTCATCCTGATCAATCACGGCGAAGCGCCATTTGCAATCCGCCGCGGCGAACGCATCGCGCAGATGGTGATCGCACCGGTCGTTCAGGCGCAGCTGGTGCCCGTCGCCTCGCTCTCCAGCACCGACCGCGGCAGCGGCGGGTTTGGCTCGACCGGACGCTAAGCCTTTAATTTCCTTGTTATTTTCCACGCGATTCCAAGTTATCTAAATCGTGGGCATTGACTTTACCTACTAGTAGGTAGACAAAGGATTCTCTTCTTCCAACCCGAAGGAACATTGCCGTGACAACCGAACTTTACTGGCTGACGCTGACCGCCCTGATGACCGCCCTGTTCTGGATGCCCTACGTGCTCAACCGCATCGCGGTGGTTGGACTCGGCCGCGCGCTCGCCGGCCCTTCGCCGGCCAGCGAGGGGCATTCCGCCTGGGCCAACCGCGCCATCAAGGCGCACTATAATGCGATCGAGAATCTGGCGATCTTCGCGCCGATCGTGCTCATCGCCCATCTCCTCAACATTTCGAACGGCGCCACCAAGGCGGCGGTCGTGGTCTACTTCTTCGCGCGGCTGGTGCACTTCATCGTCTACTCCGCAGCGATCCCGGCTGCACGCACGCTCGCCTTCGCCGTCGGCTGGGCGGCGCAGATCGCGATCATTGCCAGCATCCTGCGCTGGATCTGATCGCAATGGCCTGCCCGCTTCTGCTTGTTACGGTATCGCGCAAGGCCTCGGCACCAGGATCTCCGCTGCCTTTTTATGTGGGCGGGCCATCTTCTGACTTTCCACCGGCAGCGAAGATTTTCCTGTTGTCCGGCGCACTCCGGACCGAATATGGGAACTGCGGCTCAGGCACCTCGATACCCGGCCGGATTCCGGCGCAGCCCTCAATCGCCCGAGGGAGCAATATACTAGCGAAGCGGGGTCATCTGCGCGCGATGCCATGATGGGAACACGATGACGGCGGCGACAAAGCAGCGATCGGACACGGCCGAACAGATCCTCGATCTCGCCGAGACGCTGATCCAGACCCGCGGCTATAGCGCCTTCTCCTACCAGGACATCGCGGACGCGCTCGGCATCCGCAAGGCCAGCATCCACTACCACTTCCCGTCCAAGACCGACCTCGGTGTCGCCGTGATCGATCGCTACATCGTGAAGTTCGATGCCGCTCTGATCGAAATCGCCAACGACCAGACGCAATCGTCGATGGCTATGCTGGATTTCTATGTTCGGCCCTATCTGCAGTTCGCAAGCACCCCCGACAGGGTCTGCCTCAGCGCTGCACTGGCCGGCGAAATGCTGGCGTTGCCCCCAGAGATCCGTGCCCGCGTCGAGCACTTCTTCAAGACGCATCAGGCCTGGTTGACCAAAATCCTCAAGCGTGGCGCGGCGCGCGGCGAATTCGAGCTGCAGGCGCCCGCGCCCAAAGTGGCACGGATGATGTTCGGCGCGTTGCAAGGCGCCCTGCTGGTCAAGCGCGCCACCGGCGACATCTCGCAGATCAACGATGTCATTGCGGTGGCGAAATTGCAGCTCGCTGCCCGCGCCTGAGCCGCATCCACGCGATTTGCGGAGAGTTTTCCAAAACTGCCGCGCAATTTTCCACGACCGGATTCACGTTCACGGTCTGGACTCTTACCCCCTGAGTCACGTTGGGACTATTCTCCTTTGATTCGTGCACGGCGGGGGTAGCGCCGGGCCTGAAGTCTTGCGTTCAAGCCGAGCGTTCCCTTGGGGCAAATCATGTCGGGCGTAGTCGCGACAATGCGTCGAACCCTGCTGTCGTGCACCTCACTGGCGCGCAACGGCCTGATCGGACTCGCCTTTTCGTCGTTACTGTCGGTCCGCTCCGCGCTTGCCTCTGACATCGCGATCACCGATGCCATCGCCGACTGGCTCGACCTCAACCACCAGGAATTCGTCGTTCTCGCCACCGCCATGGCGCTGCTCGGCTTCTCCGTCGTCTCCGCCATTCTCTTGATGCGGAACCGGATCCGGGCGGCACGGAACGAGAGCAAGCTGCGCGCTGAGATCAACGAGCTCACCTCGCAGGCCGACCGGCTGAGCGCGCTGCTGTTCGCCGAGCCGCAGGTGCTGATTTCCTGGCCCGCCGGCGGCGACCGGCCGCGAATCAGCGGTGACATCTCGCTGTTGCTGCCCGAGGGCCTGCAGCAATCGCCGCAACGCATCCTCGCCTTCGGCTCCTGGCTGCCGCCGGAGCCGGCGCAGCAGATGGACCGAGCGGTCGATGCCCTGCGCGAAACGGGCGAAGGCTTTATGCTGAACCTTGCGACCTCGGCGGGCCGCGCGGTCGAGGCGATGGGCCGCGCCATCGGCGGGCAAGCCATTGTCCGGATTCGCGAACTTTCCGGCGTCCGCCGCGAACTCGCAGAAGCCAGCCTGCGCTACAACACGCTGCTTGAAGAGACCGAACTGTTGCGCGATTTCGCCGGCGCCGCCCCTTGGCCGATATGGGCCAAGGATTCCCAAGGCGTCCTGCGTTACGCCAATGCCGCCTACGCAAAGGCGACCGAAGCGAGGAGCGTCGCCGACGCCATCCATCGCAGGCTCGAGCTCCTGGAAAGCGACCAATCCAGCGACATGAGCCGGGCGCTCAACGACAACGCCGCCTACTCGGCGCGGTTGCCGGTGGTGCTGAGCGGCGAGCGGCGCACCTATGACGTGCAGGCGATGAAATTCCCCAGCGGCAGCGCGGCGATTGCCGTCGATGCCAGCGAAGTGGCGCAGCTGAAAGCCGCACTGCAGCGAATGCTGGAAGCGCATCGCCGCACTCTCGACCAGCTCTCCTCGGGCGTTGCCGTATTCGACGCCGACCGCAGGCTTGCCTTCTATAACGAATCCTATCGCCGCCTCTGGGGCCTCGATCAGGCCTTCCTCGACAGCCAACCCGACGACTCCAGCATACTCGACCGCCTGCGCGCCAATCGCAAGCTGCCCGAGCAGCCGGACTTCCGCGCCTGGAAGGCCAAGCTGCACGAGGCCTATCGCGCGGTGGAGTCCGAGACCTACACCTGGTTCCTGCCTGACGGCCGTGCCATCTCCGTTGTCACCACGCCCAATCTCGAAGGCGGCGTCACCTATCTCTTCGACAACGTCACCGAGAGCCTGGACATGGCGCGTCGCTTCGACGGCCTGATCCGGGTGCAGCGCGAGACGCTCGACAATCTCACCGAGGCCGTCGCCGTGTTCGGCAGCAACGGCCGCGCGCAACTGTTCAACCCGGCCTTCGCGAAAATGTGGAAGCTGGCGCCCGAGACGCTGCGCGAGCAGCCGCATATCGAGACGGTGGAAGAGCTGTGCAAGCCGCTGCTCGACGACGCGCTGACCTGGCGAGCGCTGCGCGAGGCCATCACCGCGATCGAGAACCGCGCGCAGGTCGCGCAGAAGATCGAGCGCCGCGACGGCAGCGTGCTGGAATGCATGACCATGCCGCTGCCGGACGGCGCGACCATGCTCACCTTCCAGGACATCACCGACACCGAGAACGTCGAGCGGGCGCTGCGCGAGCGCAACGAGGCGCTGGAGGCCGCCGACCAGATGAAGGTGGATTTCGTCCACCACGTCTCCTACGAGCTGCGCTCCCCGCTCACCACCATCATCGGCTTTGCGCATTTCCTCAGCGACCCCTCCACGGGTCCGCTGACGCCGAAACAGGCCGAGTATCTCGACTACGTCACCAAATCGACCAACGCACTGCTGGCGCTGACCAACAACATCCTCGATCTCGCCACTATCGATGCCGGCGCGATGAAGCTCGAGCTCGGCCCGGTCAACATCCAGAAGGCGATCGAGGCCGCGGCCGAAGGCATCCAGGACCGGCTTGCCACCGACCGCATCACATTGAAGGTCGATATCGAACACAATATCGGCACGTTCACGGGCGACGAACGGCGCGTGGTGCAAGTGCTCTATAATCTCCTGGCGAACGCCGTCGGCTTCTCGCCCCACGATGCCGTCGTGACGATCAGTGCGCGGCGGACCGACACCCATGTCGTGTTCACCGTGGCCGATGCCGGGCCCGGCATTCCGCCGGAGGCCAAGGACAAGGTGTTCAACTGGTTCGAGAGCTATTCCAATGGCTCCCGGCATCGCGGCGCGGGGCTCGGCCTGTCGCTGGTGCGCTCATTTGTCGAACTGCATGGCGGTGAGGTACGCTTCGACCCGACCGTCGCCAAGGGCACGACGGTCATCTGCGAGTTCCCGCTCGACCGAGCCGCCCAGCGCCACGCCGCGGAATGACTTCACCGACGACATTCTCCCTCGCCCTCCCGAACGAGACCGCGACCGCGCAGCTGATGGCCGATCTCGCGCTGCTGACCGGCCCCGGCGACGTCATCACGCTGTCGGGCGATCTCGGAGCCGGCAAGACGGCGGCGGCGCGCGCCATGATCCGCTATCTCGCCGGCGACGACGAGCTGGAAGTGCCGAGCCCGACCTTCACGCTGGCGCAGACCTATGACCTGCCGTTGTTTCCGCTCATTCACGCTGATCTCTATCGCATCAATGACCCGTCCGAGATGGACGAGATCGGACTGTCGCCGCTGCCTGAGGGCATCCTCGCGCTGATCGAATGGCCCGAGCGCGCAGGCGAAGCATTGCCGGCTAGCCGCATCGACATCGCGCTGAGCCATCGCCCTGCGCTGGGCTCCACCGCGCGCGCCGCCGAAATCACCGGCTTCGGCAAATGCGTTGCAACGGTCGAGCGGCTGAAGACGCTGCGCGCATTTCTGGAACAAGCAGGTTTCGGCGAGGCGAAGCGGGTGTGCATGGCGGGAGATGCCTCGACCCGATCCTATGCGCGCCTGGTCCGCGACGATGGCGTGTTCATCCTGATGAATTCGCCGAAGCGGCCGGATGGACCGGCCCTCTATAACGGCAAGTCCTACAGCGGCGCGGTGCATCTGGCCGAAGACGTCAAGCCGTTCGTCGCCATCGACAACGGACTGCGCGCGCAGGGCCTCTCGGCGCCGGCGATCCACCACGCCGACATCGACGCGGGTTTCCTGATCACTGAAGATTTCGGCACCGAGGGTGTCGTCGAGGGCGATCCGCCGGCGCCGATCGCCGAACGCTATGAAGCGGCTACCGACACGCTGGCGACGCTGCATCGCGAGCCATTGCACGATACACTGCCGCTCGCACCGAACGTCACCTACACCATCCCGCCCTTCGATACCGATGCGATGCTGGTCGAGATCAGCTTGATGGTGGATTGGTATCTGCCGGATCGCAGCGTTGAATTGAGCGCCGACCTGCGCACACAATTCGTCGCCATGTGGCGCGAACTGCTCGACAGCAAGCTGGCACCAGCCACAAAGTCCTGGGTGATACGCGATTTCCATTCGCCCAACATCATCTGGCTTGGTGAGCGCGAGGGCATCAAGCGCATCGGCATCATCGACTTTCAGGACGCGGTGCTGGGTCCGCCCGCCTACGACCTGGTGTCGCTGCTGCAGGACGCCCGCATCGACGTGCCCGAGCAGCTCGAGCTCGCTCTGCTTTCGCGCTACATCAAGGCGCGGCGCGGGACGGACGAGACTTTCGACGCCGCTGGGTTTGCCGAGCTCTATGCCGTGATGTCGGCGCAGCGCAACACGCGGCTGCTCGGCACCTTTGCGCGACTCAACCGGCGCGACGGCAAGCCGCAATATCTGCGACACCAGCCGCGGATCTGGACCTACCTGAACCGCTCGCTGGCGCATCCGGCACTGGCCGCCTTCCGCGACTGGTACGCGGCCAATGTGCCGCCGCCCGGCTCCTGATTTACCGCCTGTTAGCCGGGGCCCGTTAATCTGGCGGAAGGTGCCGCACGCAGGCCGTGCGGCGCATCCAGCAATGGGAACAAGCCATGGCGGCCACGACCGAGCGGCGCAAGGGCGAGCGTGTCGTATTCGAGCGGGGCATCCCGGCTCACATGATGGCCATTGACGGCACCTGGCGGCGCGACTGCGTCATGGAGGATGTCTCCGAGACCGGTGCCAAGCTGACGGTCGAAGGTTCCGTCGAGGGCCTGCACCTGAAGGAATTCTTCCTGCTGTTGTCGTCGACCGGCCTTGCCTATCGCCGCTGCGAGTTGGCGTGGGTCAATGGCGATCAGATCGGCGTCAACTTCCTCAAGGCCGGCGACAGGAAGAAGGCGGCGCGGCGCGCCCCGGTCGAGGCCTGAAGACTCCGTCGCACGGCCGTCATATCCGCTCACTATGGCCTGACGAGCACACCCCCGGCCGAATCGGCGTGATATGCTCCGGCCAACGAATTCGAGAACTTTTCCACTGATGTCCGTCCATCCCACCAAAGCCATGGTCCTCGCCGCCGGTCTCGGCGTGCGCATGCGCCCGCTCACCGACAAAATGCCGAAACCGCTGGTGCGCGTCGCCGGCCAGCCGCTGCTCGACCACGTGCTCGACAAGCTCGCCGGCGCCGGCGTCAGCGAAGCCGTTGTCAACGTGCATTACCTGCCCGACCAGATCATCGAGCACACGCGCCTGCGCAAGAAGCCCCGCGTGATCATCTCCGACGAGCGCGACGAGGTGCTCGGCACGGGAGGCGCCGTCGTCAAGGCGCTGCCGATCCTGGGCAATGCGCCGTTCTTTCACCTCAACGCCGACACGATGTGGATCGACGGCGTGCGGCCGAATCTGGCGCGGCTTGCCGAGGCCTTCGACCCCGCACGCATGGATATTCTGCTGCTGATGGCGCCGACCACCAGCAGCATCGGCTATTCCGGCCGCGGCGATTATTCGATGCTGCCGGACGGCGCGTTGCGCAAGCGGCGCGAGCTGCAGGTGGTGCCGTTCGTCTATGCCGGCGCCGCGATCATGTCGCCGTCGCTGTTTGGGGATGCGCCGAAGGGCGAATTCTCGCTGACCAAGATGTTCGACCGCGCCAATGAGCAGGAACGGCTGTTTGGCCTCCGCCTCGACGGAGTCTGGATGCATGTCGGAACCCCCGATGCCGTGCAGGCAGCGGAAGAGGCGTTTCTGGAGAGCGTCGCTTAGAGCCGCAAAGCGCCCTCTATGAGTCGTCATGCCCGGGCTTGACCCGGGCATCCACGTCTTTGGGCGCCACCTACAAGAAAGTCGTGGATGGCCGGGTCAAGCCCGGCCATGACGGAACATAGAGCCCGACTCCCTCCGAACTCCTCGCCATGCAATGATGCAACCTGATCCCGAATCAGGAAGCCCATGCGCGTTCTCAGCGTTCCCCTTTCCGTGCCGTTCCTGCGCACCGTCATCGCGGCGCTGGTCGATGGCCGGCTTGTGGAGGGCTTTGAGGCCCGCACGCAGCCTGAGCGGCTGTCGCAGGCCACGCTCTATTTGCCGACCCGCCGAGCCGGGCGGCTGGCGCATGGCATCTTCCTCGACGTGCTCGGCACGGATGCGGCGATCCTGCCGCGCATCGTTGCGCTCGGCGACATCGATGAGGACGAGCTTGCCTTCTCGGAAGACACCGAGCCGGGCGGTATCGCACCGCTCGACATTCCGCCAAAGCTCGGCGAACTGGAACGCCGGCTGGCGCTGGCAAGGCTGGTCGCATTGTGGGCCAAGCAACCGGTGCTGTCGCCGCTGGTCGTCGGCGGCCCGGCTTCGACGCTGGCTCTCGCCGGTGATCTTGCGCGGCTGATCGACGACATGGTGACCCGCGGCGTCGACTGGAGCGCGCTGGATCGCCTGGTGCCGGATCAGTTCGACAAATACTGGGAATACTCGCTGCAATTCCTGCAGATCGCGCGCGTGCACTGGCCGACCTTTCTGGCGGAGGAAAACAGGATCGAGCCCGCGGCGCGCCGCGACATGCTGATCGAGGCGGAAGCCGCGCGCCTGACCCGGCAGCACGATGGCCCGGTGATCGCCGCAGGCTCCACCGGCTCGATGCCTTCAACCGCAAAGTTCCTGCACGCCGTCGCAAGACTTCCGCATGGCGCCGTGGTGCTGCCCGGGCTCGACACCGAGCTCGACGAAGAAAGCTGGCAGGGCATCGGCGGCATGCGGGGCGCGGATGGCAAATTCACGACGCCACCGTCCTCGAACCATCCGCAATATGCCATGCACGCGCTGCTCGACCGCTTTGGCATCAGCCGTGGCGATGTCGAGATCCTCGGCACACCCGCAGCCAGCGGCCGCGAGGTGCTGATGTCGGAAGCGATGCGGCCGTCGAGTGCCACCGCACAATGGCACGACCGGCTGCAGAAACCGGCGATCTCAGCGCATATCGACGCCGGCATGAAAAATCTCGCCGTGGTCGAGGCGCCCAATCCCGAAATGGAGGCGCTGGCCATTGCGGTTGCGATGCGCGAGGCGCGGCATCTCGGCAAATCGGCGGCGCTGGTGACGCCGGACCGCGCGCTGGCGCGCCGGGTGAGCGCCGCGCTTGGCCGCTGGAACCTCGCCTTCGACGATTCCGGCGGCGACGCGCTGATGGAGACGCCGGCCGGCATTTTCGCGCGGCTTACCGCGGAAGCCGCGACAAGGGGACTGGAGCCGCCGACCTTGCTGGCGCTGCTCAAACATCCGCGGCTGCGGCTTGGCGGCGCCCACGGCATGTTGAAACGCGCGATCGAGGTGCTCGAGCTGGCGCTGCTGCGCGGCACGCGTCCGCAGGCGGCGAGCGGCGGCCTTGCCGCCGACTTCGCGCGTTTCCGCGACGAGCTGCGCAAGCTGAACAATGGCGAAACCTCGTCGCTGCACCGGGCCGAGCCGCGCACGCGGCTTAGCGATCGCGATCTCGATCGGGCAGAGGCGCTGGTTTCAGCGCTTCGCAAGGCGCTGGCACCGCTGGAAGGCGTTTCCGCTTCCACGCCTCACGATTTCGCCGAGCTGGCGCAGCGCCATCGCGAGGTGATTGCGAATCTTTCGGCCGACGAACACGGCGTCCCAACGGCGTTCGAGGACCAGGATGGAATGGTGCTGGCGTCCGCCTTCGACGATCTGCTCGGCCGCCAGGAGAAAATCGGCCTATTGGTCGAGGCCGCCGACTACGCCGAGGTGTTTCAGGCCGCCTTTGCCGATCGCATGGTGCGGCGGCCCGAGCAGGGCGGTGCAAAGCTTCACATCTTCGGCCAGCTCGAGGCGCGGCTGACGGAGACCGACCGCATCATCCTCGGCGGCCTCGTCGAGGCCGCCTGGCCGCCCGCGCCGCGCGTGGATCCCTGGCTGAGCCGGCCGATGCGGCACGAGCTTGGCCTCGATCTGCCGGAACGGCGCATCGGCCTTTCCGCGCATGACTTTGCGCAATTGCTCGGCCATGAGGAGGTGATCCTCACGCATTCGGCAAAAGTCGGCGGCGCGCCGGCCGTAGCCTCACGCTTCCTGCATCGTCTCGAGGCGGTGGCCGGCGAAGAACGCTGGAAGGCTGCAAAGGCAGCGGGCGAGAATTACGTTCGCTACGCCGCTGCCATCGACCAGCCGGAAAAGATCGAGCCGATCAAGCAACCCGAGCCGAGGCCGCCGCGCGAGGCGCGGCCGACCAGACTGCCGGTCACCGCGATCGAGGACTGGTTGCGCGATCCCTACACGATCTATGCGAGGCATATCCTCAAGCTCGATCCGCTCGATCCCGTGGACATGCCGCTCTCGGCTGCCGATCGCGGCTCGGCGATCCACGCCGCGCTCGGCGAATTCACGCAAGTTTACCCCGGCGATTTGCCCGAGAACGTCGCGGACGTGTTGCGCAGCATCGGCGAAAAGCATTTCGCCCCGCTGATGGAGCGGCCCGAAGCCCGCGCGCTGTGGTGGCCGCGTTTCCGGCGCATCGCAAAATGGTTTGCGGAATGGGAGGCTGCGCGCCGCAGCGACGTCGCCGCGATCATCGCCGAGACCAGGGGCGAGCTCGAGATCGTGCTCGACAACAACAGGAAATTCACACTGTCGGGCCGCGCCGATCGCATCGAACGCCGTCGCAATGGCAGCTACACCATCCTCGACTACAAAACTGGCGCGCCGCCGACGGCCAAGCAGGTGCGGATGGGCCTGTCACCGCAGCTCACGCTGGAGGCGGCGATCCTGCGCGCCGGAGGCTTTGACGGCATTGACGCGGGCTCATCCGTCGGCGAAATCGCCTATGTCAGGGTCAGCGGCAACAACCCGCCGGGCGAGCACAAGCCGCTCGAGCTGAAGATCAAGCCCAGCGACACGCCGCAGCCGCCTGATGAGGCCGCCGACTACGCGCGGGCGCAGCTCGAAGAACTGATCCGCCGGTTCGAGAACAGCGAGGAACCCTATCGATCGCTGGTGCTGCCGATGTGGACCGACCGCTATGGTCCCTACGACGACCTCGCGCGCATCAAGGAATGGTCCGCCGCGGGCGGCCTGGGGCTGCCGGAATGGTGAAGGCGCCGCGCATCATCCCGCCGCAGGTCCGTGACGCGCAGGCGCGCGCGTCCGATCCCGCCGCGTCGTCATTCGTGTCCGCGAACGCCGGGTCCGGCAAGACGCATGTGCTGGTGCAGCGTGTGATCCGCCTGTTGCTCGCGAGCGTGCCGCCGGAGAAAATTCTTTGCATTACCTTCACCAAGGCCGCTGCCGCCAACATGGCCGAGCGCGTGTTCAGCACGCTCGGCCATTGGGTCACGCTCGACGATGACAAGCTCGACGAGGCAATCCGCGATGCCGGGATCTCACATCCGGACCGCCGCTTGCGCACCGCCGCGCGAAAGCTGTTTGCATCGGCGCTGGAGACGCCGGGCGGCCTGAAGGTGCAGACCATCCACGCGCTGTGCACGCGTCTGCTGCAGCAGTTCCCCTTCGAAGCCAATGTGCCGGCGCGTTTTGCCGTGCTCGATGACCGCGACCAGGCCGAGATGATGGAGCGCGCCAGCCTCGGCGTGCTGCTGCAGGCCTCGCGCGCGCCCGAGAGCACCATCGGCCGTGCGCTACTCACCGCGATGGCCAGCGCCGCCGACGTTACCTTCAAGGAAGTGGTGCGCGAGGCGTGCCTGAGCCGCGACCATTTCATGGCGTGGACGGACAGCGCCGGCAAGCCCGATGCTGCCGCCCTCCAGGTATCCGCGGCGCTCGGCGTCAGCCCGGACGACCGCCTCGAAGCTGTCGAGCGCGAGATCGTCGACGGTCCCTACCTGAAGCGGGGCGGCTGGGAGGAGATCGCAAGCGCGCTCGCCACCGGCAGCAAATCCGACCAGGACCAGGCGGCGCGGCTCCGCGTCGCAAATGC
>DATEJC010000355.1:0-3963 GCA_035278345.1 Bradyrhizobium sp.
CCTGCGGGCGATTATCGACGGTGACGAGCGCGCCGCGGCGGCGCGCGCCACCGAACACGTGATGCGCGCCGGCGCGCATTTCCTCTCGAGTGTTTACGTGCCCGACGAGAATGCCTCGCTTGAACCGTCGACGGCGTCCGTCCGGGCCAGGCCGGGCGTTCGTGGCGCCAGGTCCGGCGCGAGGCCGCGCGTACGGGGTTCCTGAACCCGCGATGATCTTGTCGCGGCATCGCGCGTTATGATGCAGGATGCCGAGAAGCAAGTCGCGGAGCATCGATGAACTGGAAAGCCTGTCTTTCGGCCGCGGCCCTTCTGCTGGCGTCGAACTCGCATCCCCTGCAGGCTCAGCTCGTTGGCCATGGCGGACCGGTCCGTTCCATTGCGATCTCGGCCGATGGCAAGAATGTTCTTTCCGGCAGTTTTGACACGGCGGCGATCCGCTGGTCGCTCGCGAGTGGATCGGCGGAACAGGTGCTCCGGTTCCATGCCGACGCGGTCAATGCTGTCGCGTTCCTCAGGGATCGTCGCATGGCAACCGCCGGCGCCGATGCAAAGATCGCGCTGTGGACAGCAGGCCGTCAGCAACCCGACGAGGTCCTGGAAGGCCACACGGCTCCGATCGTGGCGCTCGCAGTTTCGACCGAAGGTGCGACGCTGGCTTCGGCCGCGTGGGACGGCACGGTGCGGCTTTGGCCGCTCGGCTCAGGCGCGAAGCGCGTGCTGGAGGGACATGCACAGAACGTCAATGGCGTGGCGTTCACGCCTGACGGCAAATCGCTCGTCAGTGTCGGCTATGACCTCACCGTGCGCATCTGGCCTCTGTCCGATGGGCCACCCGACATCATCACGCTGCCGGCGCCGCTCAATGCCGTTGCCGTTGCCGCCGATGGCGAGATCGTCACCGGCGGGGCGGACGGCAAGGTGCGCTTCCTCTCGCCCGGCGCCAAAGATGTTGCAGAGGTGCAGGCGGGAACGACGCCAATCATTGCGCTTGCGATCTCGCCTGACGGCGGGCGCGTCGCTGCGGCCGGCATCGGCGGCACGGTCAACCTGATCGATCGCAAAACCCGCAGTCTTGCCAGCACGCTGGTAGGCCCGGGGCTCCCGGTCTGGTCGGCCGCCTTCATGCCTGACGGCGTGACGCTGCTCACCGGCGGCGCCGACGCCATGATCCGGCGCTGGAATGCGCAGACCGGCAATCCCGTCGGCTCGCCCCAGCAGGGCACGCCCGGCGATCCACTGGCTGCCTATGCCGGCGATCACGGCGCGGAAGTATTTCGCGCCTGCGTCGCCTGCCACACGCTTTCTGAGAAAGACGGCCCGCGCGCAGGCCCGACGCTGGCCGGTCTGTTCGGACGCAAGATCGCTTCGCTCCCGGGCTATCGCTTTTCCGACGCGCTGAAGAACATGAGCATCGTCTGGACGCCCGAAACGGTGTCGCAACTGTTCGAAGTCGGTCCGAACACCTACACGCCCGGCACCAAAATGCCGGAGCAGCGCATCGGCTCGGCTGACGATCGCAAGGCGCTCACCGATTTCCTCGCGCGCGCGACGGCGAAGTAGCTACTTCTTGTCCCGCTCGCGCAGATAGTCGTCCGTCGTTCGGGGCCTTGGGCGTTCGGGCACGCCGGCGAATGGATCGAACTGCTGCTCGCTCATGGTGATCACGCGGCAGTCGGCGCACATGCGGATGGCGTCGGCACGGCCGGCGGCGGCCGGATACATCCAGTGCCGGCCTTCGAGTTTGGCCGCGACCTTCTCGATCGTGCTCTTGACGCCGAACGGCTTGGAGCAGCGGATGCAGAGCGCCGGCTCTTCTTCCTTGATCAGGCGCGCGGTGGCGCGGCTGGCGCGGAAGTCGATCTGCGGCTGTAGCGTGATGACCTTTTCGGGGCAGGTCGCCTTGCACAGCCCGCACTGCACGCAGGCGTCCTCGACAAATTTCAGCGCGGGGCGATCGGGATCGTCCAGCAGCGCGCCCGTCGGACAGGCCGACACGCAGGAAAGACACAGCGTGCAGCCCTCGACATTGACATTGACCGCGCCGAGCGGCGCGCCTTCGGGCAGTGCGATGACATCCACCGGCGCCGGCGCCACGCGATGCAATTCTGACAGCGCAAAGCGCAGGACGTCGCGGCGCTTGCCGACGGTGCGGAAGGTGGCGGGCTGGGCGACGGCCGCGGCCGGCTCGATGCCGTAGAGCGCCGCGCCCAGCGCGTCGGGATCGTCGGTCTCGATGGTGGCGACGCGGCGGCCGGCAAAGCCGAGGCCGGCGAGGATCGCATCGGCCATCGCCAGGGTCTGCGCCAGCCCCGTGACGTCGTGCAGCGGTTTTGCCCGAAGCAGGAAGCGTAGACCTGTTGCGCCGTAGGCAAAGGCGGCGACAATGGCTTCGAGTCCCACTTGCGTGATTTCGTTCACCGCCAGCGGCAGCACATTTGCCGGCAGGCCGTCGCCATGGCGCGCGAGCGCATCGATCAGCGCGGTGCCGTGCTGGCCGTCATGCAGCAGCATCACCGGCCTTGCGCCGCCCGCCTGGTGATAGGCCTGCAGCATGGCGCGCAGCTTGTGCAGCAGCGTATCGGCCGGCGGCAAGGCATAAGAGGCCGCGCTGGTCGGACAGGCCGCCGCGCACTGACCGCACCCGGCACAGATCTCGGCGCTGATCTTGACGTGATCGCCATTGGGCACGATCGCGCCGGTTGGGCAGAGATCGAGACAGCGGTGGCAGCCGGTGAGTTTTGAGCGCGAATGTGCGCAAAGCTCGGGGGTGAAGTTGATGTATTGCGGTTTGTCGAAGCTGCCGACGAGATCGCGCGCCTTCAGCACCGCGCGCAGCATCGCCGCCGGATCCTTCGGATCGGCGCGCAGATAACCGTCGCGCAGATCGTGGGCGGGAAACAGCGCGGGGCCACCGGAAAGATCGAGCACGAGGTCGCAGTGCGACGTCACCCCGTTGCGCGGCGCGTCGAACACGAAAGCGTCGCGCGAGGAAGGGCGGGGCGCGGCGAAATCGTCGATAATGAGCTCGAACGCACCGAAATGGCCCTTGGCATTGCGGATGGTTCCTTTGACTGCCGGGAATGCGTTGATCGATGGCGGCGTGATGTCCGAAAGCTTCGTGATCATCACGGTGACGTCGAGATGATCGGCCAAGAGCTTGCCGGCCTCAATCGCGGCCTCGTCGCGGCCATAGATCAGGATCACGCCCTCGCTCGACAGCGTCACGAAGGGAATCGGCGGCGCGGGTTCCGCGGCGGCCGCGAGCAGGGCGGCCATCTTGGGGCCGGCGTCGGCGCCCTGTTTCGACCAGCCGGCAGTTTCCCTGATGTTGACGAACTCGATGCCGTCGGCACGTTCGCCCGCCTCGTTACCGAACAGCGGCGCTTCCTGGGTGCAAGCGACGGTCAGCGGCCCTTCCGCCTTGGCTGCGTCGCGGAACCGGTCGATCTCGGCGCGGCACAGATGACGGTAGGTTTTGATCTCGCCACCACGACAGCCGCGCTCCACGGCGGCCGTGTCGAGGCGCATCGTGTCTTCGCAGGAGCACATCAATATCTTCTTGGGCGGATGTGCCATTGCCTCTCTGTTCACTCCCGTGATCCGGAACGCCGGATTTGCGTACTGGCCCCGGCCTTGCTCCTCGTATAATCATTCTAAATAGAAAAAAGGAAGCCGGAGCAACCTTTTGCCGACTGCACGGACCCGTGAAAGCGCAACCGAACGCATCGATCTGCCGCCTCCTTATACTTTGGTGCGGCTTCGCGAGAGCGGCGAAGCGTTCGCGCATGCGCTTGCGATCGCCGGCGAGAGCGGCGCTGGAACCCTGGTCTATGTCGGCAGGTTCGATCTT
Source organism: Bradyrhizobium sp. (assembly GCA_035278345.1). Classification (GTDB taxonomy): domain Bacteria; phylum Pseudomonadota; class Alphaproteobacteria; order Rhizobiales; family Xanthobacteraceae; genus Bradyrhizobium. The sequence continues at coordinate 3,854 of DATEJC010000355.1, forward strand.
GCCGAGTTCGCCGTCGTGCTCGAGCCGACCGAGCCCCTGCACACCGCGCGCTGCGCCTTCTATGCCGGCATGGTGGCGCTCGCCGATGCCCTGCGCGCCTATGCGCCGCC
>DATEJC010000356.1:0-2383 GCA_035278345.1 Bradyrhizobium sp.
GCCCGCAGACGTCGATTTCTCGCGCGTAGTGGTCGAGCCGCCGCGCGATGCCAGCCACGGCGACATGGCGACCAACGCGGCCATGGTGCTCGCCAAGGACGCCAAGGCGAAGCCACGCGAACTCGCCGACAAGATCGCGGACAAGCTCCGCGCCGACGACCTGATCGCGTCAGTCGATGTGGCGGGGCCCGGCTTCATCAACCTCACTCTGCAGCCGTCGGCATGGATCTCCGAACTGCGTACCGTACTGCGCGAGAGCGCGGCGTACGGCCAGAGCTCGGTCGGCGCGGCGCAGAAGGTGAACGTCGAATACGTCTCGGCGAATCCGACCGGGCCGATGCATGTCGGCCATTGCCGAGGCGCGGTGTTCGGCGATGCGCTGTCGAACCTGTTGCAATTCGCAGGGTTCGACGTTACGCGCGAATATTACATCAATGACGCCGGCGCGCAGGTCGATGTGCTCGCGCGCTCGGCGTTCCTGCGCTACCGCGAGGCGCTCGGCGAGAACATCGGCGAGATCCCGGAAGGGCTCTATCCCGGCGATTATCTGAAGCCCGTCGGCGAGGCACTGGCGCAGGAGCATGGCGACAAGCTGAAAGCGATGAGCGAGGCCACGTGGCTGCCGATGGTGCGCGCCAAGGCGATCGCGATGATGATGGACGCGATCAAAGGCGATCTCGCCGCGCTCAACATAAAGCACGAGGTGTTTTTCTCCGAGCGCTCGCTGATCGAAGCCGGCAACAACAAGGTTGCGGAAACCATCGATTTCCTGCGGGCCAAGGGCGATATCTACGAAGGCAGCCTGCCGCCGCCGAAGGGCAAGCCGGTCGAGGATTACGAGGATCGCGTCCAGACGCTGTTCGCCGCCACCAAGTATGGCGATGATGTTGATCGTCCGCTGATCAAGTCGGACGGCTCCTATACCTATTTCGCTTCCGACATCGCCTATCACAAGAACAAATACGATCGCGGCTTCCACGATCTGATCGACGTCTGGGGCGCCGATCATGGCGGCTACATCAAGCGCGTTCAGGCCGCGATCAAGGCCGTCACCGGCGGCAAGGCCACGCTCGACGTCAAGATCGTCCAGCTCGTGCGCCTCCTGCGCGCCGGCGAGCAGGTGAGGATGTCGAAACGATCAGGCGATTTCGTCACCCTGCGTGAGGTCGTGGACGAAGTCGGCTCCGACGCCGTGCGCTTCATGATGCTGTTCCGCAAGAACGATGCCGTGCTCGATTTCGATCTTGCCAAGGTGATCGAGCAGTCCAAGGACAACGCCGTCTTCTACGTCCAGTACGGCCATGCCCGCGGCCATTCGATTTTCCGCAATGCGCGGGAGGAGGTGGTTCCCGATCTGCCGGAGCAGACCAGCGCGCGGATGGCGTATCTGGCCGACGCCGCGGTGCAACGGCTGACCGAGCCTGTGGAACTCGATCTTTTGAGGCGGCTGGCGGTTTACCCCCGCACCGTGGAGGCAGCGGCCACCGCACATGAGCCACACCGAATCGCGTTTTACCTGTATGATTTAGCCAGCGAATTTCATGCACTTTGGACCAAGGGCCGCGATTTGCCCCATTTACGCTTCATTATCAATCATGATGCAGAGCTTACAAAGGCGCGCTTGGCCATGGTCCAGGGTGTCGTTTCGGTTCTGGCGTCCGGACTTGCCGTACTCGGCGTCCACGCTCCGACCGAGATGAGGTAGCTTAGTAGCTAGGGGTAGCAGGCCGCGCACATGGGGATGTCCGCGGTATCTGGCAGGTGACCATTCGTTTGTCGTACGATTTGGCTCCTTCCTGAAGGGGATGCATCGTAGCCGATGGCTGATCGATATCAGGACCGACAATTTCCCGCGCATGATGACTATGGTCGCGGCGCAGATCAGCATGGTCAGAAGGCCGAAAGCGATCCGTTGGCCGAGCTGGCCCGTCTGATCGGCCAGACCGATCCTTTCGCGATGGGCCGCACCAATGTGAAGGCCCAGCCGCAGGCGGCGCAACGTTATCAGACGCCGCAGTACGAGCAGCCGCAGCAATACGAGCCCGAGCAGTATGAGCCGGAGCCCGAGAGGCCGGCTGGCCCGCCGCCGTGGATGCAGCGCGCCAATGCGAGGGTGCAGCAGCCGGCGCCACTGCAGCAATATGAGGATGAGGCGGACTATCAGCCCGCTCCGGTGCATCCGCTGCACCGCTATGGTGCGCAACAGGCCGCGCAACCGCAGCAGCACGCGCAGTATCAATATCAGGAAGAGCCGCAATACGCGGAGGATCAGCAAGCCGATCCCTCGCGCTATGACGATGCGCTGTACGGGCAGATCGAGGCCGGGCAGGATTATCAGCGCGACCCGGCCTATCCCGACGATCCCTATGCCTATCAGGGCGCC
>DATEJC010000357.1:0-3602 GCA_035278345.1 Bradyrhizobium sp.
GAAGGGAAAGATGACCTTCCGCAAGGAAGACCATCAGGCATTGCAGGCGATGTATCACTTCAAGGTCAAGGCCAACGGCAAGGACGAATGGGATCTCCTGGATCTCGTGCGCGAGATTCCGATCGCGGAGATGCCGGTCCCGATCCGCAACAAGCGCTGACCTTTCCTCCCCTCTCCCCGTTCTTACGGGGAGAGGGCGGGGTGAGGGGCGCTCTCCGCGAGCGTGATCTATCGATGGACCTGTACCCCCTCACCCGGATCGCATCTGTCGATGCGATCCGACCTCTCCCCGCAAGCGGGGCGAGGTAAGAATTCCCGTCATTGCGAGCGAAGCGAAGCAATCCAGCTTTCTTGCGTGCGGCAAGCTGGATTGCTTCCGCCTTCGCTCTCCGAGCTTCGGCGGACTGCCAGCCCTGCGTAGCTTGCGCAGCAAGCGGAGAAGGGTCGTCGCTTCGCTCCTCGCAATGACGGGGAAAGACATGCGTTCTCGTTCTCACGGCGCGATTTTCGCCTGAGCTTTGCCAATTCGTTGCTCCCTCTTCGAACAGAGGGCGCAGGGAAAGCCGGGCGCCGACTGCGCCCGCAGCACCGTGTGCGGAAAGTGCTACAAAGAATGCACACGGGTTTGACAGGTACAGCCAGGACATCCCGGCTTTCCCCGCGCAATGGTTTACGGCTTACTTCGTGCTCTCCCCGGTGAGCGGCCTTTATTGTCACCGTTGCCACGCCACCACAGGGCGGCGTGGATAGACGCCAGGGTCGCGGCGCCAGGACCACACGACTTCGCCGTACGCTGCAGCGTTTTCGTCCGGCGAGAAAAATCCCGCCTGACGCCGCAAGCGTCCATCGCAACCCGCGCCACGTTCCGTGACGATCGCGAAACGTCCCTTTGGTGGCACGGGCTGGGCGGATCAATAACGCAAATCAGAATTCTGGTAAAGAGAAATATTTTTGTTTCGAGGGCTTGACCCGATTCCGGCAAACCGAGCTGATTTGCCCGTCGTGCCGGATTTGCCACACCTGCGGATCCCATACACCGCTGTCGCCCCGGCCTAGTGCGCAATTGCGCACGGGGGCCGGGGACCACAAGCACGAATCGGCGGGTTATCCATGCGAACGAATCCTGCGCTTGCGCGTTGAGTTGACGGGCGACCGTATGACAAGGGAGTGCGGTCATGCTTCCGCGCGGCTTTGGCTTTGTAGCAATTTTCGGGATTTGTTCGATCGTAGCGAGCCCTGGCGCGATTGCCCAGCCAGGAAAGCACGGAGGCGGACCGGCGGGTGCGCCCGCAGCTCCGATGGCCCGACCCGCTGCTCCACCGCCCGCGATGGCCCGCCCTGCCCCACCCGCAATGTCGCATCCACCCGCCATGGCCCGTCCCGCGATGCCAGCCATGCGGCCCGCGCCGCATTTTGCCGCACCCTCGCGCCCGGCCATGCCACAGGTTGCGGCGCCACGGCCCAGTTTCCATCGCGCGCCGGCGGCGCAGCTACAGCGTCCCATGGCGCGTCCGGAGAGGCCGCACATCGCCGCACCGTCCCGCCCGAGCGCGCCGTCAGTCTCCAGCGCGCGGCCATCGCGGCAACAGCAGATCGAAACGCGTGCTACCCAGCGTGAACAGCGCATCCAGCAGCGCCAGCAGGCGCTGCAGCAAAGACAACAGGGGCTACAGGAACGCCAGCGCGGGACGCTGGCGCGCGAGACCACAGCGCGGCAGGGCCGCATCGATCGCCTGCAGCAGCGCGTGCAGGAACTGCAGTCGAAGAAGCCGGAAGGCCTGCGGGCGCAGCGCGCGCAGGAACGATTGCTGCAGACGCAGAACCGCCAGCTCGAACGGGAGCGGCGTGCGCTGCAAGGTGACCAGGCGCGCCTGCAGAAGTTGGGACCCTCGCCTCAACTGGCGGCGCGCTCCGCTGACGCGATGAAGGCAGCGGCGCGCGGCCGATTTGCCGCACGTTTCGCCGGCAAGGATGCATTCCAGGCCCAGGCGGCGCTCGCGGCCCGGCAGAACCGTTGGGCGCCGCGCGATGCCTGGCGGCACCGCAGGCACGCGACATTCGTCGCGTTCCTTGGCCCGGTGTTCTGGCCCTATGCCTATTCCGACATTTTCGAATACACGTTCTGGCCCTACGCCTATGAGCCGGGCTATTGGGACTATGCCTATGACGACTTCGTCGATACCGTGTTCTGGGGCGCGGACAATCGCTATTCCGCCTATGCCAGCTATCCCGCTTACGGCACGGCGGTATCAGGCGGTCGCGCGCGCGAACGCGAAACGCTCAGCTCGCAGACGTTCCGGCAATTGTGCGGAAATCCGCAAGCAGGCGTGACGGCATGGCCGATCGAGTCCATCGCGCGCGCGGTGAAGCCGACGGCGGAGCAGCGCGCCTTGCTCGACGATTTGAAGGCCGCAGCGGCCAAGGCGGCGGATGCATTCAAGCAATCCTGCGAAGACAGCTTTGCACTGACGCCGCCCGGCCGCCTTCGGGCAATGACCAACCGCATCCGCGCCACACTTGAAGCAGTCAAGATTGTGCGGCCGGCGCTCGAGAGCTTCTTTGCTTCGCTGAGCGACGAGCAGCAGGCGCGCTTCAACGCGCTCGGCCCCAATAATCTCGGCGAGCCTGCGCAGCAACAGGAAGCCAATGCTCCCTCCGAGAGCTGCGGCGATCCGAAATCGAGCCTGACGCAGCTGCCGATCGAACGCATCGATGCCGTCGTCCATCCGGCGGGCAAGCAGAAGCAAGCACTCGATCGCCTGAGCGGCGCGACGAATGATGCCGTCAAGACGCTGCAGGCCGCCTGCCCGGACACGGTGCCGCAGACGCCGGTCGGACGGCTGGAGGCGATGCAGAAGCGGCTTGAGGCCATGCTTGCCGCCGCGAACCGCGTGCAACCGGCGCTGGATGAGTTCTATGCCAGCTTGAGCGCCGAACAGAAGGCTCGCTTCAACACGATGCCGCGGGTGGCGGGACAGTAGTTGCGTGCTCTCTCCTTTCGTCATTCCGGGGCGCCGCGTAGCGGCGAGCCCGGAATCCATAACCACCATCGGGAGTATGGATTCCGGGCTCGCGCCAAGAGGCGCGCCCCGGAATGACGATGCGAGAGAGTGGCGCGTTACACCACCGTCTTGTGCCGCTCGATGCAGGTGCGGATCACCTCGTCCATCGGACGGCCCCACCAGTCGTTGGAAAAAATCTCGATCTCGGAGTAACCGGCAAAGCCCTGCGCCTCGACGGCGGCGCGGACGCGCTTGATGTCGATGACGCCGTCGCCCATCATGCCGCGGTCGTTCAGCATGTCTTTGGTCGGCACCAGCCAGTCGCAGACGTGGAAGGCGAGCAGGCGATCCTTTCCCGCGCGCGCGATCTGGACCATCAGCTCGAAATCCCACCAGATGTGATAGACGTCGAGCGCAACACCAAGCATGCCTGATCGCGCGGGATCGATGGCGTCGCAAAGGTCGAGCGCCTGCCGCGTCGTGTTCACGCAGGCGCGGTCGGCGGCGTAGGCGGGATGCAGCGGCTCGATGGCGAGCGGCATGTTGGCGGCGCGCGCGTATTCGAGCATCTCGGCGATGGCCTCGTGCACCTGGCTCCAT
>DATEJC010000358.1:0-12299 GCA_035278345.1 Bradyrhizobium sp.
GGAAGCTGGATTGCTTCGTCGCTTCGCTCCTCGCAATGACGGGAGGGACCAACCACGATGTCGGTAACGACACTTTCACCCGCAGCGATGGCGCGGCACCGTCCGGGCTGGTTCGCCAGGCTGCTCGACAACAAGCTGTTCCTGATCGTCGTGTGCCTTACGCCGGCGATCGGGCTGCTCACGGTATTCCTGACCTACCCGCTCGGCCTCGGCGTCTGGCTCGCCTTCACCGACACCACGATCGGCCGCCGCGGCATTTTCGTCGGGCTGGAGAACTTCCAGTATCTGCTCAGCGATCCCCTGTGGTGGAACGCGGTGTTCTACAGCATCTTCTACACGGCGGTCGCGACCTTCGGAAAGTTCGCGCTGGGCTTTTGGCTGGCGCTGCTGCTCAATAACCACTTCCCGCTCAAGAGCCTGCTGCGCGCCATCGTGCTCTTGCCCTGGATCGTGCCGACGGTGCTGTCGGCGCTGGCATTCTGGTGGATCTACGATCCGCAATTCTCGATCATCTCGTATCTTTTGGTCGATGTGCTGCACATCCGCACCACGAACATCGACTTCCTCGGAACGCCCTGGCCGGCGCGCTTCTCGCTGATCGCCGCCAATATCTGGCGCGGCATTCCTTTCGTGGCGATCTCGCTGCTGGCCGGCCTGCAAACTATCTCGCCTTCGCTCTATGAAGCGGCGATGCTGGACGGCGCCAGCGCCTGGCAGCGCTTCCGCTACATCACCTTCCCGATGATGCTGCCGATCCTGGCGATCGTGATGACCTTCTCGATCATCTTCACCTTCACCGACTTCCAGCTGGTCTACGCCATCACCCGCGGCGGACCGGTCAATTCGACGCATCTGCTGGCGACGCTGGCGTTCCAGCGCGGCATCGCCGGCGGCGAGCTTGGCGAAGGCGCGGCGATCGCCGTGTCGATGATCCCGTTCCTCGTATTTGCAACCTTGTTCAGTTACTTCGGCCTGGCACGCCGCAAATGGCAGCAGGGAGAGGCCAATGACTGACGTGGCGCAACAACCGCAAGCGACTGCCACCTCTGCGCCGGAGACCATGGCGTGGGATTCCCGCGCGCGGCGGACGATGATGATCTATCTGCCGCTGGCCTGCTTCGTGCTGATCCTCCTGTTCCCGTTCTACTGGATGGCGATCACGTCGTTCAAACCGAACGCGGAGCTGCTGAACTACAAGGATCACAATCCGTTCTGGATCTCCTCGCCGACGCTGTCGCATATCAAGCATCTGCTGTTCAATACCGCCTATCCCACCTGGTTGAAGACCACGATGACGGTGGCGATCGGATCCACCTTCCTGTCGTTGTTCTCTTCGACACTTGCGGCCTATGCGATCGAACGGCTGCGGTTTCGCGGTAGCCCCTATGTAGGACTTGGTATCTACATGGCCTACCTCGTGCCGCCCTCGATCCTGTTCATTCCGCTTGCCACCGTGATCGTGCAGTTCGGCCTGTTCGACAGCCCGATGGCGCTGATCCTGGTCTATCCGACCTTCCTGGTGCCGTTCTGCACCTGGCTCCTGATCGGCTATTTCAAGTCGATCCCCTATGAGCTCGAGGAATGTGCGCTGGTCGACGGCGCCACGCGGCTGCAAATCTTGCGAAGGATCACGCTGCCGCTGGCCGTGCCCGGGCTGATTTCGGCCGGCATCTTCTCATTCACGCTGTCCTGGAACGAGTTCATCTACGCCCTCGCCTTCATCCAGAGCAGCGCCAACAAGACCGTGCCGGTGGCGATCCTTACCGAGCTCGTCTCCGGCGACGTCTACCAGTGGGGCGCGCTGATGGCAGGCTCCCTGCTCGGCTCGCTGCCTGTCGCATTGTTCTACTCGCTGTTCGTGGACTACTACGTGTCCTCGCTCACCGGCGCGGTGAAGGAATAGCGTTCAGCGCCGCTCGGGCTCTCGCCGCAGCCTGGACAAAAAAACAGCGCGGCCGAAGCCGCGCTGCTGATGACGTTCCGCTCCGAAACGTGAAGCTTACTGATAGATCTCGAACAGGCCCGCGCCGCCCTGGCCGCCGCCGATGCACATGGTGACGACGCCCCACTTGGCCTTGCGCCGGCGGCCTTCCTGCAGCAGGTGGCCGGTGAGACGCGCACCGGTCATGCCGAAGGGATGGCCGATCGCGATCGAGCCGCCATTGACGTTGTACTTCTCGGGATCGATGCCGAGCTTGTCGCGCGAGTAGAGGCACTGGCTGGCGAAGGCTTCGTTGAGCTCCCAGAGATCGATGTCGTCGATCTTCAGGCCTTGGCGCTTGAGCAGCTTCGGCACGGCGAAGATCGGGCCGATGCCCATCTCGTCGGGCTCGCAGCCGGCCGAAGCCCAGGCGACGAAGCGGCCCATCGGATTGAGGCCGCGCTTCTCGGCGTCCTTGGCTTCCATCAGCACGACCGCGGCGGCGCCGTCGGAGAGCTGGCTGGCGTTGCCGGCGGTGACGTACTTGCCCGGGCCTTTCACCGGTTCTAGCTTGGCCAGGCCTTCGAGCGTCGTGTCGGGACGGTTGCACTCATCGCGATCGACGACATAGTCGACGATGCTCTCGGCCTTGGTCGCCTTGTCGACCACCTTCATCTTGGTCTTCATCGGGACGATCTCGTCCTTGAACTTGTTGGCCTGCTGGGCGGCCGCCATGCGGCGCTGCGATTCCAGCGAATATTCATCCTGGTATTCGCGGCTGAGCTTGTAGCGCTCGGCGACGATGTCGGCGGTGTCGATCATCGCCATGAAAATGTCGGGCGCGGCCTTGAGCAGATCCGGATCGATCGACTCCTTCGGCGAACCACCGCCGGGGATAGAGATGCTTTCGACGCCGCCGGCGACGATACAGTCGGATCCGTCCGAGCGGATCGAGTTCGCGGCCATCGCGATGGTCTGCAGGCCCGACGAGCAGAAGCGATTGACCGACACGCCTGCGGTCGACTTCGGCAAGCCCGCGAGCAGTGCCGCCTGGCGGCCGATGTTCGGCGCGCCATGCGCGCAGTTGCCGAGGTAGCAGTCCTCGACATAGTCCTTGGCGACGCCCGCGCGCTCGACGGCGTGCTTGATCGCGTGCGCAGCCAGCGACATCGGCGGGGTGATGTTGAATCCGCCACGGCCGGACTTGGCCAGACCCGTGCGGGCGTAGGAAACGATTACGGCTTCACGCATTTTTCTCTCCCTTTAGCTGGCCGGTTGCGGCTCATATCGTACGAATTTCTTACCGATGGCAACCAAAATACCGCCCGGGAGGCGCCTCGCGGGCGGAATCTTGCCGATCAGATTCCGGTGATTTCGCCGAAAGGTATTTTCGCCCCGACAATTCCGCAGGGCGAAACGGATGCAGCGAAAAGCCCGCTCAGGCGGTGCTGCCCTGACCCAAGACGCGGCGAAGCAGCTCGGCCGCGTTGCGCGCGCCGACCTTGCGCATGATGCTCGCGCGATAGGCGCTCGACGTACGCCCCAGGCAATGAGACACGCGCGTGGCCGAGGTATTGAGGACGCTACTCGTGGATGGCGACTGCTCGGTGGAACGCGTCGCCGAACATTTCGGCTGCACGCGTCGCCGCCTGATCGAGGATCGCAACCGGCCGCTGGCCGCCGTGGCCGAAATGCTCGGCTTCTCCGCCCAGCGCGATGGCACGCTGGTTCAAGGGCCGTTTCGGCCGCAACGTCACCGCCTGGCGCGGTGACGCGCGCGAGCAGGCGCTGGCTGCGATCCGGCGGTGGTGATCGCCGCGGCGATGTGTCAGCCCGCAGGCGTCATCACCAAGGCCTTGTCCTTCGGCCAGCTCACGCTGCCTAAAACGCCAGTGCCTTGGCTTGCTTGACCTGGGGCAGCTTCGTCACCTTGTCCAGCACCTCCGGCGGCACCGGACCGTCGATCTCGACCAGCGCGATGGCGTCGCCGCCCTGCTTGACGCGGCCGAGATGGAAGGTCGCGATGTTCAGCTTGGCATCGCCGAGGAGACTGGCGAACGCGCCGATGAAGCCCGGCTTGTCCTCATTGGTGACGTAGATCATCGACTTGCCGAATTCGGCGTCGATCCGGATGCCCTTGATGTCGACGAGGCGCGGCTTGCCGTCATGATAGACAGTGCCCGCCACCGAGCGCTCCTGCCGTTCAGTGGTGACGGTGACGGTGATCAGGCTTTCATAGTCGCTCTGGGCGGCGCGCACCACTTCGTCCACCACCATGCCGCGCTCCTTGGCGACCACGGGCGCGGACACCACGTTGACCTCGCCCAGCATCGGCCGCAGCAGGCCGGACAGCACGGCCGAGGTGATCGCCTTGATCTTCATCTCGGCGACATGGCCCTCATAGGTGATCTGCACCTTGAGGATGCCGGTCTCGGTAAGCTGGCCGGCGAACGAGCCGAGCTTTTCGGCGAGCTCGATGAAGGGACGCAGCTTCGGCGCCTCTTCCGCCGTGATGGAGGGGAAGTTCACGGCGTTCGAGATCGCACCACTCAGCAGATAATCCGACATTTGCTCGGCGACCTGCAGTGCGACGTTCTCCTGCGCTTCCGTGGTGGCGGCGCCGAGATGCGGCGTGCAGATCACGTTGGGATGGCCGAACAGCACGTTCGACGTCGCCGGCTCCTCGATGAACACGTCGAAGGCGGCGCCGGCGACGTGCTTGGAGTTGAGCGCATCGACCAGCGCCTGTTCGTCGACGAGGCCGCCGCGGGCGCAATTGACGATGCGCACGCCCTTCTTCATCTTCGCAATCGCCGCGGCGTCGATGATGTTCCTGGTCTTCTCCGTCAGCGGCGTGTGCAGCGTGATGAAGTCGGCGCGCCTGAACAGATCGTCGAGCTCGACCTTTTCCACGCCGATGTCCTTGGCGCGCTCCGGCGACAGGAAGGGATCGAAGGCGATCACCTTCATCTTCAGTCCCTGCGCCCGGTCGGCGACGATCGAGCCGATATTGCCGCAGCCGACCACGCCCAGCACCTTGCCGGTGATCTCGACGCCCATGAAGCGGTTCTTCTCCCACTTGCCGGCCTGGGTCGAGGCATCGGCCTGCGGGATTTCGCGCGCCAGCGCCAGCATGAGGGTGATGGCGTGCTCGGCGGTCGTGATCGAATTGCCGAACGGCGTGTTCATCACGATGATGCCTTTTGCCGTAGCAGCGGGAATTTCGACATTGTCGACGCCGATGCCAGCGCGGCCGATCACCTTCAGCTTCTTGGCCTTGGCGATGATCTTCGCGGTCGCCTTGGTGGCGGAGCGAATGGCGAGGCCGTCATAATTGCCGATGATCTCGGCCAGCTTGTCCTTGTCCTTGCCGAGGTTCGGCTGGAAGTCGACCTCAACGCCGCGATCCTTGAAGATTTGCACGGCGGCGGGAGACAGTGCGTCGGAAATGAGAACTTTGGGTTTGCTCATTGGAGTGATCCAGTATGGGAATGTGTTTGGCACATCGCTCGCGGGATTTACCCGCGAGTGCATTGCGATGAATGGCCGCGAAGCCCGGCCGTATCGACGATGAGCGGTTACGCCGCCTTCGGCAGAGCAGCCTTGGTCTCCGCAAAGGCCCAGTCAATCCACTGCGTCAGCAGCTCGACGTCCTTTGCCTCGACGGTGGCGCCGCACCAGATGCGTAAGCCCGCCGGAGCATCGCGGTAGTACGCGAAGTCGAAGCCGGCGCCTTCCTTCTCCACCAGCGCGACCAGCTTCTTGCAGAAGTCGGCCTGCGCGTCGGCCGACAGCGAAGTGATCGCGGGATCGGTGAACTTCAGGCACACCGAGGTGTTGGAACGGATCGCCGGATCCTTCGCCAGGAAATCGATCCAGGGCGTCCGCGCCTTCCAGTCAGCGAGGACCTTGGTGTTGGCGTCGGCGCGAGCGAACAGTGCCTTGAGTCCGCCGATCGACTTCGCCCAGTTCAGCGCATCGAGATAATCCTCGACGCAGAGCATCGACGGCGTGTTGATGGTCTCGCCGACGAAGATGCCTTCGTTGAGCTTGCCGCCCTTGGTCATGCGGAAAATCTTCGGCAGTGGCCAGGCCGGCTTGTAGGTCTCGAGCCGCTCCACCGCGCGCGGTGAGAGCACCAGCATGCCGTGCGCGGCCTCGCCGCCCAGCGCCTTCTGCCAGGAGAAGGTGACGACATCGAGCTTTTGCCAGTCGAGCGGCTGGGCGAACGCCGCTGACGTCGCGTCGCAAATGGTGAGGCCTTGCCGATCGGCCTTGATCCAGTCGGCATTCGGCACTCGCACGCCCGAGGTGGTGCCGTTCCAGGTGAAGACGACGTCGCTGGCCGGATCGACCTTGGACAGATCGGGGATTTCACCATAACCGGCATGCAGCTTGGTGACGTCCTTCAGCTTCAATTCCTTGACGATATCGCTGACCCAGCCTTCACCGAAGGACTCCCAGGCGAGCGTGGTGACGGGGCGCGCGCCGAGCAGCGACCACAGCGCCATCTCGACCGCGCCGGTGTCGGACGCCGGCACGATGCCGATGCGGTAATCGGCCGGCACCTCCAGCACTTCGCGCGTCAGGTCGATGGCAAGCTTGAGCTTGGCCTTGCCGAGCTTCGCACGGTGCGAGCGGCCGAGGGCGGCGTCCTTGAGATTTTGGGGATTCCAGCCGGGGCGCTTGGCGCAGGGGCCGGAGGAAAAATGCGGCACGGTCGGCCGCGAAGCGGGCTTCGCTACGGTCATGATCTATCCTTCCAGATAGTAAGCCTCCCGTTGGGGGGAGGTGTCCCGCCGCGGTCATTAGGGGAATCGACCCTCACCGTCAAGGAGCTTTGCGCGCCTCACGGGCGATTTGATCAGAATCATGCTCGGACTGGCATGTCGGTGCGGATTGTACCGAGAGCAATTCTTTTGCCTCAGCAACGAGTTTCGCCGCCTTGCGCCGGCTGGCAACTCTGAGAACCTTCTCCTCGTCGGCAAGTACGACGTACTCGCAGCCGGCTTTCCGAATTGAATAGCGCGTCATTTTTTATATCCCGTACAGCCCTGGCCGCGCGGGATAAGCCGCAATTGCGGCGACGTTCCTGCAGCTGACATGCCGATGTCATCGTTAGTTTACCGCGTGTTAACGCGATCACACACCCGGAACTACCGCAGACGCTGACCGCGGCGATATCACAACCTCACGGATGGTGCGCAATCAGAAGCGGATCGTCATGCCGACATGGCTGCGCGCAAAGCCGAGCCGCTCGTAGAAGCGTTGGGCATCGACGCGGCTGTGATGAGTCAACAGCTCGACAAGCTTGCAGCCACGCGCGCGGGCTTCCGCAAGCGCCCATTGCACCAGCTGCTCGCCAATGCCCTGACTGCGGCAATGCGAGGCGACGCGAACGTCCTCGATCAGGCCGCGCGAGGCGCCCTGCGAGCTCAGCCCCGGCAGGATGCAGAGCTGCAGACAACCGACGACCGCCTCGCCCTCGCCTTGCGCCACGACTAGCGCGAGATTGGGATCGCGATCCACGCGCTCGAACGCGGCGAAATAGGACGCCGGCAGCGGGTTCTCCAGCCGCTCGCGCGGCCCGCCCAGCGCGTCGTCGGCCAGCATCTTCACGATTGTCTCGACGTCGTCGCGGCGAGCACGGCGGATGGTGACTGTCGTTGTCATCACGGGACTCACTTCGCCGGCGCCAGGCCGAGCACCTTTTCGATCTCGCCAATCCAGCGCCGCACCGACCGATAGTCGCCGAGATCGAAGCCGCCTTCGTGCGCGACGCGCGTATAGGCGAGCAGCGACACGTCCGCGAGCGAGGCCGCCTCGCCTGCCAGGAAACGCGATGCCGAAAGTTGCTGCTCCATCCGCGCCAGCGCCGCGTACCCGCGCTTGACCTTCTCGGGATCGAGCTCGGAAGCGGGCTTCCTGAGATAGACCATCTGGAAACGACAGACGGCGATGTACGGCTCGTGGCTGTACTGCTCCCAGAACAGCCACTCGTCCATCCTTGCGGCGATGTAGGCATCCGCGGGGATGAGATCGCTGCCGCGCGCGAGATAGCGGATGATGGCGTTGGATTGCGCCAGCGTGCGGCCGTCGTCGAGCTCGATGGTGGGCACCTGGCCGGCGCTGTTGAGTTTCAGGAATTCGGGCGTGCGGGTCTCGCCCTTCATCGTGTCGATGTCGATCCAGCGATAGGGCAGCGAGAGCCGATCGCAGACCCACTTCACCTTCAGGCAATTGCCGGAATTGGTGTCGCCGAAAATCTTCATCACGATGGGCGCCTCCGAAGCATGGAGGCCGCATCCGAACAGCGGTGTCAATTCATGTCAAGGCGAGTCGAGGTCAGAACTTGTAGCCCAGACCGACGCGAGCCGAATGAATAAAGGATTCGTAGTCGGCGGTGACCCGCTGGTATTCGTATTCGGCGCGGACAAACAGCCCGCCGACAATCATCGTGTCGACACCGAAGCCTGCCGAATAGCCATAGACGAGCTTCTCCTTGGTATCGGTGCTCCAGGTCGGGGAAACAGGCGGCGGCGAAGCGGAGACGTCGCGAACGATCGTTCGACTGCCGACTCCAGCCCCGAGGAAGCCATAGGGCATGAAGCAGCCGGCAGCCCAACCAAATCTCGCCCGAAGCGAGCCAAAGTCGCTAAGCGAGGCGGTCACGCGCGAATTGGTCACGCTCGCGACCGTGAAGGCCGGCAGATTGTACGTATAGCCCGTCGAACTGACGTAGGAGCTGAAGGCACCGTGCAGATAATTGCCCTCGATACCGAGAACGGCTTCGTCCCATTGCCAGTTGTAGCCTGCGAACGCGCCAAAACCGCCGTTGGTGCTGTGGGCCATGCCGCCCAGCGGCTGCCAGTTGTAGGTAAATCCGGGCGGCGGCGCGAAGGTCGCTTGCATGTCGGCATTCAGGCCTGACGGCAGCTTGGTTGTGATGGCGCCATAGTCGGCCTGACCACCGACATAGAAGCCCTGCCAGTTGACGCGCGCGTTGCTCAAGGCGACCGGAGCCAGGCTACCGCGAAGTATCGGCAGATCCGGAAGATCAGCCGCCTGCGCGCCGAACGTCATCCCGGCCATCGCCGCCGCCAGCACGAACCTACGCATCGCAACGCTCCATGAAACGCCCTAACTTTCATGCTGATCATCGCCTGTTAACCTTAACCAATCGTTTCGCGCGTGCGCTTTGCGGCGATCTCTTTCGCAGGCAGCATGAGCTGCGCGCAACGCAAAACGGCGCGGGAAGAATCCCGCGCCGCCTGCAGCCGTTAACAAACGTGAGGAGCGATTAACCCTTGCGGATCAGCGGCGGCTGATAGACCGGCGGGTTGTTCAGATCCCATCGCACGCCGATCTTCAGGTCGTGCGAGGTGATGTCCTTGAATTGCATGGTTCGGCCGCGTGTGAAGCCGTTGAAGTCGGTCAATGCCCCGGTGACGCCGTCGCCGAGATCAACATAGCGATAGGCCAGTTCAAGCGTCAGGTTCGGAGTGACCTTGTAACCGACACCGGCGTGCAGAGCCCACGCGAAATTCCACTTCGAGGCTGACGGAGCAAACGCCACGCCGTTGTTCGGTGTGTTGACGTCGAGGAAATTCGAGATCGTATTGCGCGACGTACCGATGCCGGCGCCGATAAATGGCGTCATGCACCACCAAGTACCGAGATCAACATAGGCGTTTGCCAAAACGAGCCACTCGGATTTGCTGGCGCGATATTCGTCGGTTCCGATGACGGCCCCGTTGAAGCTGACGATATCCAAACCGTGAAAATTGGCGTTTCCGCGATACTCGCCGGTGATATCGGCGCGGAACCAGTTATTGAAGCGGTAGCCTGCGCCGATGCCGAAGATGCCTGCGGTGTCGAAACCGAGACCGATCGTCGGCGGGACTGTAATGCCGGGATCGTGGTAACCGGGAGTATCCAGGTGCTTGACGCGCTGATTGGAGAAGCCGATGTCGCCGCGCAGATACCAGCCGCCGAAGTCCTCGACGACCGGAGGCGCGTAGGCCGGAGGAGGCGCAATCGGCATGTCGGCGGCAAACGCCGCGGATGACAGCAAAGTGGCCGCACCAGCGGCAATGAAAGACTTAACGCTACGCATTTGGCTGGTCCCTTTGTCCGGTGAGGCAGACAGGACGCCTCACATCAAAAACTCACGGTGCGGACGATGGCAGCAAATGTTTAAGCGGCACTTAACCCTAATTTTTAAGGTTGATAATTCCTGACGAACACTCGCCTTCAGGTTTCAAGTCGCTTCCAGTGATGCATTCGCAGCACGGTGAAATGCGCCCTTGCTGTCACAGTTGCTAACAATGTGTTGATGCGAAGAGCGCGCGTTTACCCCTGCGCAATCTCTTCAGCGCAGCTGCTTCGGCATCTTCGGCAGGAACACGGCAAGCAGACCGATCGCCGGCAGGAAGGCGCAGAGGTGATAGACGAAGCCGATCGAGGTATGGTCGGCGAGCTTGCCGAGCACGGCGGCCCCTAGCCCGCCGATGCCGAAGGCGACGCCGAAGAACACGCCGGAGATCATGCCGAAGCGATGCGGCATCAATTCCTGCGCGAACACGATGATCGACGACGTCGCCGACGAGAGGATCAGGCCGATGAACACGGTCAGCACCGCGCTGCCGACCAGACCGGCATAGGGCAGCGCCAGCGTGAACGGCAGCGCGCCGAGGATCGAGATCCAGATGATGTATTTGCGGCCGAAGCGGTCGCCGAGCGGGCCGCCGAAAAAGGCGCCGACCGCGTTCGCCGCCAGGAAGATGAAGAGATAGAGCTGAGCGGCTTGCGTCGATACGCCGAACCTGTCGATGAGATAGAAGATGTAATAGCTCGACAGGCTGGAGACATAGAGCTGTTTCGAGAACAGCAGCGCCACCAGCACTGCAATTGCGATCATCACGCGGCGCTTGTCCGGATGGTCCGGATGCAGCTCGATCTTCGCGGCCTTCTTGCCCGCGACCTGCGGGCGATACCAGACGCCGATCCGCGCCAGGATCACGATCGCGACGAACGCGATGATCGAGAACCAGGCGATCGAGGGCTGGCCGAACGGCACCACGATCAGCGCCGCCAGCACCGGTCCCATCGAGGTGCCGAAGCTGCCGCCGAGCTGGAACACCGATTGCGCGAAACCATAGCGCCCGCCGGAGGCGAGCCGCGCGATGCGCGCCGACTCCGGGTGGAAGACCGCCGATCCCAATCCCACCAGTGACGCCGCGATCAGGATCGTTGCGTACTGGCCGGCGACCGCGAGCAGCAGCAGTCCGAAAAAGGTGAAGCCCATGCCGATCGCAAGCGAGAAGGGCTGCGCCTTTCTGTCGGTGAAATAGCCGACCACCGGCTGCAACAGCGAGGCAGTGAACTGGAAGGCAAGCGTGATCAGGCCGATCTGCGCAAAGTCGAGCGCGTAATTGTCCTTCAGGATCGGATAGACCGAGGCGATCAACGACTGCATGGTGTCGTTGAGGAAGTGCGAGAACGAGATGCCAGCGAGCACGATATAGGCCGGCCCCGAGACCTGCGCGCGCAAGGCCGCATCCGCCGTCGCCTCCGGCGCGAGCACTGGAGTAGCCAGCGCTTCTTCGGAGACGGAGACGGGCTTGTTCAAGGGCAATTCCTTGGCGGGATTCGGCGAGAACTCCCCTCTCCTACGCGGGCAGCGGCGCGCCGACCAGCTTCATTGCATGATGGCTGCGATGCAGGGGCGCATGATCAGCCAAAACACCTGGCCGCGATCACGCTTGCTCATCGATACGCCTCAAGCGGCGGCCTGGCCGAGCGCGTGCACGATCTCGTCGACGACTTCCTCGACCATGATGCGGTCGTCGCCCTCGGCCATCACGCGGATGACGGGCTCGGTGCCGGACGGTCGGATCAGGAGCCGGCCATGGCCGTTGAGCCGCTTCTCGCCGGCGTCGATCGCCGACTTGACGTCGGCATCGTCCAGCGGCTTGCCGCTCTTGTAGCGCACGTTCTTGAGGATCTGCGGCAGCGCATCGAAGCGGTGGCAGACTTCCGACAACGGGCGACGCAGCTTCTGCACAACCGCCAGCACCTGCAGCGCGGCGACAAAGCCGTCGCCGGTCGTGGCGTAGTCGGAGAGAATGATGTGGCCCGACGGCTCGCCGCCGAGATTGTAGCCGCCCTTGAGCATCTGCTCGAGCACGTAGCGGTCGCCGACCGGCGTGCGCACCATTTCGAGCCCCTGTCCCTGCAGGAAGCGCTCGAGTCCGAGATTGGACATCACGGTCGTGACGATGCCGGGACGGGACAGCCGGCCCTCTTCCTTCCAGCTCTGCGCGATAACCGCGAGCAGCTGATCGCCGTCGACGATATGGCCGCGCTCATCGACGAG